>DATIUR010000312.1:0-7904 GCA_035466675.1 Anaeromyxobacteraceae bacterium
CTCCTCGAGCGCGGTCGCGCCGGCGGACGCCGACCAGGACATGAACCGCATCAGGGCGAGGTGCATGGTGACCAGGCTCGGCAGCGTGGAGAGGAGCCCGACCAGCGTGAAGCGCCCGAAGTTCTGCCCCCATGCGGTGAACGTGCGCCCCACCAGCCCGCCGACCGTGAAGTCCCTCGTCATGCGCGGAGTGTCGCCCGGAAGGGGCCGCCGGGTGAAGGGCGCGGCGCGGTCACATGGGCCCACATGGGCCGGAAGCCGAGCCTTCGGGAGGTGAATCCGGGGTATCCGGCGGGTCGCTCTGCGCGCCGCCGCCTACTCCAGCGTGAACCACTGCACCTCGACGCGGCGGTTCAGGGCGGAGTCCTTCCCGGCCGGCTCCTCCCAGCCGCGCCCCACCGCCTCGAGCCGCTTCGGGTCGATCCCCTTGTGGCGCTCGAGCAGCGCCTCGCGCACCGCCAGCGCCCGCTGGCGCGACAGCTCCATGGCCTTGAGGGCCATGGACCGGACCAGCTCCTCGCCCCCCTGCTTGCGGAACTCGGGCACGCGCGCGTCGTCCACGTGCCCGCGCAGGACCACCACCGACCCCGGGCTCACCTGGAGGAACTGCTTCACGGTGTCGAGGTACTGCGCGTTCTCCTTCGCCTTGCGGTCGAGCACGGCCGAGTTCGGCTCGAAGAAGAAGCGGACGTCCTTCTTGAGGAGCGGGTCGCCCTCGAGCGAGCCGCCCGCCTGCGTCCGGATGGGGGCGATGGCGATCTTCTGGTCGGCGAAGAGGCCGGCCTTCTGGAGCCCCTCCAGGATCCGCGGGTCGTGGAAGCGGGAGGCGTCGGCGGGGTTGCGGATGAGGCTCCCGTAGGCCAGCACCGACGACTGGAAGATGCCGCCGAAGGAGCCGGCCGCGTCGATGGTGCCCTGGAAGAAGGCGCGGTTCTCGGGGAGGTTCGAGAGGTGGACCTTGGCGAGCTCGTCGCGCGCCTCGGCCTCGCTCCACTTGAAGGCCTTCGCCACCGTGGCCAGGTTCGCCGCCTGCTGGTCGCGAAGCCTCCGGTTCCCCTCCAGGAGCCCGTGCACCAGCCCCTTCACCATGTCCGGGTGCTTCTCGGCGAAACCCCGGTTCACCACCAGCACGTCGGCCACCACGAGGAGGTTCCGGTTGGTGACGAGGGCCTTGGCCCGGCCGGCGGAGGCCTCGATCACCTCGTCGGTCTTCGGGGTCCAGCCCACGCAGCCGTTCAGGCGGCGGCCCCGCGCCAGCTCGGCCTGGTAGGCGTCGCAGGCGGCGAAGGCGTCCTCGTAGAAGACGAGCCCCACCTCCCCCGGGCCGGGCCGGGCGTCGAGATCGCGCAGGACCCGCACCGGCAGGCCCGCCTCCCGGGCCAGGTAGCGGAGGAAGAACTCGCTCTCGTTGAACTGCGACCCGGCCAGCACCTTGCCGGCGAGGCCGTTCACCGAGGCGATCCCCTGGTCCACCACCACCATGTCGGCGCCCCGGGAGAAGCCGATCTGGGCGGGGACCGTCACCTCGAACTGCCGGCCCAGCACCGCCAGGGCGTCGGCGGTGGTGGCCGAGGCGGCCAGCCGGCCGTTGTTGAGCTTCGACCAGGACTCCTCCTCGCTCACGGTGAGCTTCACCCGGAACCCGTACTGCTTCGCGAAGAACGAGTCGGGGCTCGGATCGAGCCCGCCGTTCGCGACCACGAGGCCGCCGTAGCCGGCGTACTCGGAGAGGTCGATCTCGACCACGCCGTCCTTCGGCTCGTAGGCGGCCGGCGCGGCCAGCTGCGGCGATCCGGTCACCGGCTCGATGGGCTCGGGGACCTTCCCTTCCGGAGCCCTGGGCGCGGGCGCCGCGGCGCCTCCGCCGGGCGCCGCCGGAGCCGGGCGCATGCGGTCGCGGAGGACGAGCCAGGCCCCGAGCCCGACCAGGGCGAGGACGAGCAGGATCGTGACGAGGGACCCGAGGGCGCCGCCGCGGGGCGCTCGGGGGCTCTGGACGGTCATGACGACTCCTCCTGGGAAGCGCGGGCGCCGCGCCCGCGGGGCCCGCCGAAGAGGTTCGGGGGCGGGGCCGGCTCGAGGTCGAGGCCTCCGAGCAGGTCGGGCTCCTGCTGGAGCCAGCGGTTGGCCTCGTTGAGGGAGGCCGAGAGCGCGTCCACCGACCCGGCGATCTGCGCGTCGTCGGTGGCGAGCAGGGCCTGCTCGCGCACGAGCGCCACCTGCTGGCGGATGCGCTCCACCTCGGCGTCGACGCGCTCGAGGCGCTGGCCGGCCTGGGCGTGGGCCCGGCGGCGCGCCTCGATCACCTCCGCCTGCTGGGTGAGGGTGCGGCGCAGCTCCCCGTCGAGGTCGGGCCGGGAGAGCCGGTCGCGCACGCTCGCCTCGGCCAGGTCGAGCGAGCGGGCCTCGGCCGATCCGCTCCGCGCCACCCGGCGCAGGTCCTGCCGCGCCGCGAGGAGCCGCAGGTGCAGCCAGGCCAGCCGGGAGAGCCCCTCCATCTGGCTCTCGGCGCCGGTCCGGTCGCGCAGGGTGTCCGCGATCTCCGCGCACCGCTCCTCCAGCTCGGCCTGCCGGCGGCGGTCCTCCGGCTCGAGGTCCCCGAGGAGGCGGGTCCGCCGCTCGTCCCAGGAGGCGCCGCCGGCGGCCGAGGCGCCGCGCGCGTCCACCCAGGCGCGGAATCGGCGGCTCCGGGAGAGCCAGGCCAGGTAGGCGATCTCCAGGCCGGCGCCCACGAGAAGGAAGCCGGGGCTCACCAGGGCGCCGAGCAGGGCGAAGGCGGCGATCCCGAACCAGTTGGGCGGCACGGGCATGCCGAGCGGGCGGGCCAGGAAGGCCTCGGCCAGGTAGGAGCGCTTGCTCATGACGGCGGCACGGCCAGGTGGCGCAGGCCCTCCGGGACGAAGGCGAGGTCGGTCGCCTCGCGGACGGCGATCCGCATCTGGAACTCGAGCACGTCGGGCGGGACGGGGTTCTGCCAGCCCTGGAGGCACCTCGCCACCGCGCCGGCGGGAGGGAGCGACTCGGTGCGGACCATGCGGTAGGCCTTCACCGCGATGGCCTCGGCCGCCCCCGGGGTGAGCAGGGTGGGGGGCCGCAGCACGGCCAGGTCCGGGGCGGGGAGGGGGATCCCGTAGCGGGCCAGGAGCGCCTGGAGCAGCGCCGCGCTCTCCTCCACCGTGGTGGTGGGCAGGATGGGGACCTTCACGTCCACCCGCCCCGGCCGCTTCAGGTCCACCTCGATGAGGTCGGGTCGCGACGAGGCCAGCACCCACATGACGCGGCCGCGGTTCGAGGACTCCGCCATCTCCTGCGCGATCATGGCGTAGAGCCGGCCGGAGAGGCCGCTGTCGCCCGTCCCCGACTCGCGCCGGCCGAGCGCCTGGTCCGCCTCGTCCACGAAGACGATGCACCGCCCGAGCGCCCGCACCAGGCGGAAGATCTTCTCGAGGTTCCCCTCCGAGGAGCCCACCCACCGGTCCCGGAAGTTCTTGAGCTTCACCACCGGCACGCCCGCCTCGCCGGCCAGGCACTCCACCAGGAAGGTCTTGCCGGTCCCGACCGGCCCGCAGACGAGGTACCCCATGGGCAGGGCCCGCAGGTCGGAGGCCCGCCAGAGCGCCACGTCCTGGCGGAGCCAGGCCTTGAGGGCCTCCTGCCCGTGATAGTCGGCGAAGGTGCGGCGCGGCTCGAGGAACTCCACCAGGCCGCTCGCCTCCCGCTCGACCAGCTGCTTCTTGGTCGCCACGAAGTCCTGCGGGGAGAGGGGCCGCTTCTCGTGGGCGCGGAGGCGGACCAGGCTCTCCAAGGCCGCGATGGTCACGCCCGAGAAGGCGGCGGACATCTCCTCGAGCGACGGCGCGGCGTCGAAGGCGGCGGGGTGCGAGCCGCGGAGATGCCCGAGGGCCGCCGCGATCTCCTCGGCGCCCGGGAGCGGGACGCGCACCCGCGACACCCGCGGGTCGAAGGCGACCTGCGGGGCGACGTCGTTCAGGTTGTCGGCGATGAGGAAGCTCGCGAAGGGAAGGTCGGCGAAGGGCGCCTCGCCGGCCAGGTCGCGGACCAGCGAGACCAGGCTCCCCTGCTCGTGCGGCGCACCCCCGCCGGCCGGGAGGACCTGGTCCGCGCCCCGCAGGATGAAGGCCACGCTCTCGGTGCCGCCGCGCCCCAGGGCGCGCAGGTTGGCGAGGTACCGGACGGTGCGGGCCACCAGGTCGATGGCGGGGAACGGGTCGCGGGGGAGCGGGGTGCCGCCCTCGGCCCCGCGCCACTGCGCCAGCTTCTCGGCGCCGCGGGCGACGTGCAGGCCGTTCCCGAGGTCGTAGACGAAGACCACCGCGAAGGAGGCGAGCAGCTCGTCCTCGAGGAAGCGGGGCAGGTTGACCAGGCGGCCGCCCACCGGCAGCCGGTCGTGCACGTTGCCGTAGAGGACGAACTGGCCGTGCGCGCCGCTCTCGTAGGCGAGCGCCAGCTCGGCGGCCCAGGCGGGCGCGCGCTCCGGGAGGGGCACCTAGCCCTCCTTCGAGCCCTCGGGGGTCTCGGTGGCCTTCCCCATGGCGCGCGGCGCGGGCGAGGCCGGGGCGCCCTCGAGGGTGATCCCCTCGCGCGCGGCGAAGTCGGCCAGGGCCTGGTCGGCCAGGGCGTTCATCTCCGCCTCCTTCACCTTCACCTCGCCCATGTCGACGGCGTCGCGGGCCACGCGGGCGCGGCCGGCGGCCTTGGTGCGCTCCTCCTCGACCATCTCGTGCAGCCGGTTGAGCGTGTCGCCGGATCCGCCGATCTCCGTCACCATGCCGGCCGCCATCTCGTGCATCTCGGCCATGGCCTGCTTCATGCGCATGTCGGTGATGGCGCCCTTGAGCGACTCGATCTTGGCGCGCGCCGCCTGGACCGTGACGTCGCGCGCCCGGACCAGGTTCTGGTAGGTCGTCTCCGCCTGCTCGAGCTGCGTGCGGTTCTCCTGGAGCTCGCGCTCGACCGTCTGGAGCCGCAGCGCGTACTGGCCGGCGGCGGAGCGGTTCCCGGCCCGGAGGTGCGCGCTCGCCTTGGCGCGCAGGTCCCGCTGCTCCCCCTCGAGCTTGCGCACCTGCCCCATGATCCGCTCGGCCAGCCCGGCGTGGGCGGCCAGCCCCTGGTTGTAGCTGCCGATCTGCTTGCGCAGGTTCTCCTTCTCCAGCTCGAGCAGCGCCTCCGGGTTGCGCTTCTCGAGCCCCCCCACGAAGAGGTTCCCGAAGGCCCGGAGCAGGTTCATCAGCCGGCGGAACATGGTGCGCCCTCCTGGCGGCCGACCTCGGCCGCTCGTCGAGCGCGCATCATACCCGCGGGCGCGCTTCGATGCGCGCCGGATGCACGCCGGCGCCGGGCTCGTGATGGGTCACGAGGCCCGGTGCGCAGAGCCGCCGCGGTGCCCGGCACGCTCACGGGCCCCGCGGGGGAGGCGTTCCCCTCGGCGCTCCGCGGCTCACCCGTCACCGTACCGTCCCCGATCCCGTCCGCTCCCGCCGGCGTCGACGCCCTGCCAGCACGCGCCGGTGCCGATCGGATCGCAGCGGCTGGACCGGCGCCGCCGCCGGGCCGAACCCCGACCGAAGAAGCCCTCCCGCGCTCGAACGCTCCGCGCCTGCGGGCAACGCCCCCCGCGGGTCCCTGTCCCGCCGGCGGCTGCGGTCTCGGCGCGGGGACGTCCGGGCTCGTCCGCGCCTGGTCGGAGACGGATGCCGGCGGTGGGCTGAGCAGGAGCATCCACGTGGGCCGCCGGAGCCCGTGGTCCGGAGCCCGTGGCCAGGCGATTCCCCGTCACTCGTCCCTCACGGCCAGGCCACCACCGCCGCCCCCGCCGCGACCAGGAGGGCGCCGGCGGCCTGCGGGCGCGGCACCCGCTCGCCCAGGGCCAGGGCCAGCAGCTGGGCGAAGACCACGGCGGTGTTCCTGAGGGTGAGCGCCACCCCGGCGCCGCTCGTGGCGAGGCCGTGCAGGAAGAGCAGGAACGAGGCGGTGCAGAGGGCTCCCGCGAAGCCGAGGCGGAGCGACGCCCGGCCGAGCGCCTCGCCGCCCCGGGAGAGGAGCCGGGCGCGGGCCGGGACGAGGACGAAGGGGAGGGCCACCGCCAGGGCCAGGGCGAAGACCGGCGCCGGCGCGGCTCCCTGGGCGAGCGCCCGGGCGTAGAGCAGGTGGTACCCGGCGATGCTGGCGGCGCAGGCGGACGCCAGCAGCACGCCGGCCCGGGAGGCGCGCCCCCCGCCCGCCGCCACCAGCGCGACGCCCACCCCGACCGCGGCGGCGCCGGCGAGGGAGCGCCAGGCGGCGGGCTCGCCCAGCAGGATGGCGGCGGGCCAGACCACGAGGAGGGCCCCGCCCCGGGCGATGGCGTACACGGCGCCGTAGCTGGCGCGGGCGAGCGCCCCGGCGAGCGTGACGAAGTAGAAGCCCTCGAAGAGGCCGGCCCCCAGCGTCCAGGCCAGCCCGGCGCGGGTGGGGAAGGCCGGGGCCGGGTCGAGGAACGCCGCCAGCGCGGCGAAGGCCAGGGCGGCGGCCAGCACGCCGGCCACCGCCGTCTCGGGATCGCGCTCGCGCTTGAGGAGCGCGTTCCACGAGGCGTGGAGGAAGGCGGAGGCGAGGAGGGCGAGGGCGCCGCCGATCAGGCCGCCACCACGTACCACTGGCCCTTGGCGCCCTGCTCCCGCCGGAGCAGGCCCTCCTTCTCGAGCGCCTCGAGCAGCCGGTTGAAGGAGGAGAAGCCGTGGTCGCGCTCGTCGAAGTCGGGCTCGCGCCGGACGATGGCCGCCTTGATGGCGGAGGGGTTCACCGGGGCGGTGGCCCGGCCCAGGATGGAGGCGGCCGCCTCGCGGGCCACGTCGGGTACCACCTTCTCCTTGGGCCGCTCCTTCTCCCGGCCGCCCTCGCGGCGGCGGCCCCCGGGCGGCTTCAGGTAGACGAACTCGTCGCAGGCCTTGACGAAGAGGGGGCTGGTCGACTCCTTGAAAGCGAGCCCGATCACGGTTCGGTCGTCCTCGCGGAGCTTGTAGGCGAGCGGGCAGAAGTCGGAGTCGCCCGAGGCGATCACGAAGGTGTCGATGTGCTCGCGCCGGTAGGCCAGCTCGAGCGCGTCGATGACGAGGCGGATGTCGGCGCCGTTCTTGCCGGCCCGGGTGGAGGGCGGCACGTCCACCAGCTCCACCCCCTTGTCGTGCAGGCCCCGGGTGGCCTCCGGGAAGCGGGTCCAGTCGGCGTAGGCCCGCCGGAAGACCACCTTGCCCTTCTCGAGCAGGGCGTCGAGCGCGGGCTGCAGGTCGAACGTCTCCGGGGTGAACCCGGTGCGGGTGACGAGGTTCTCGAAGTCGATGAAGAGGGCGATGCGCTGGTCCTGGATCTCGCGTTTCATGGCGTCCCGGGGGCGGGGGCTCACGCCCGGTTGAGGAAGACGGGCAGCCCACGCTTGCCGGCGTAGATGGGGCGCAGGCGCTCGGTGTTGTAGGTCTTGGCCACGTCCACCTTCCGTGGCCCGAGCTTGGGGTCCGGGATGGGCACGAGGTCGTACGTCCCGTTCACGATGGCCGACATGAGGCCGCTCTCCCCCTGCAGGATGGCGTCGAGGGCCATGGTGCCGAAGGTGTTCGCCACCAGCTTGTCGATGAAGTCCGGCTCGCCGGAGCGGAGGTCGTAGGTGAGGTCCGAGACGATCGTCTCCTCGCCGGTGCGCCGCTTCACCTCGTCGGAGAGCGACTCGGCCACGCTCGCCTTCTTCCGGTGGCCGTAGGCGTCGGGCTCGCCGTACTCCTGGACCCGGTAGCCCTGCCACCGGGCGCCCTCGGAGAGGACGATGAGGGCGTAGTTGGAGGGGTTCTGCTGCTTGTCGAACAGGAGCAGCTCGATCACCTTGTCGAGGGGGGGCTCGTACTCGGGGATGA
>DATIUR010000313.1:0-4293 GCA_035466675.1 Anaeromyxobacteraceae bacterium
AGGGGTTCCACACCGGCTCGTCGCGCCCCGCCCGGCGGTTCGCGACCCGGGCCGCCACGAAGAGCAGGTCGGAGAGCCGGTTCAGGTAGGGCAGGACCGCCGGGGCGATCTCGGCCTGCTCCGCGAGCGCCACGGTGCGACGCTCGGCGCGCCGGCAGGCGCAGCGGGCGACGTGCAGCGCCGCGGCGGCGCGCGTTCCCCCGGGCAGGACGAACTGGCGGAGCGGCGGCAGCTCGCCGTCCCAGCGGTCGATGGCCCGCTCCAGCCGCTCGGTCCACCCCGCCTCGACCGGAGGGATGGCCGAGCGCGCCCGCGCGTCCTTCGGCGTGGCCAGCTCCGCGCCCACGCAGAAGAGCTCGTGCTGGACGAGCGCCAGCTCGGCGTCGATCTCGGCGTCCTCGTTGGCGACGCGCGCCGCGCCGACGGCCGCGTTGAGCTCGTCCACCGCGCCGTACGCCTCGACCCTGGCATCGCTCTTCCGGACGCGCGGCCCTCCGAACAGGCCGGTCTCTCCGCCGTCGCCCGTCTTCGTGTAGATCTTCATGGCCGCCCGCCATCATAGGTGAGCCGGCGCCAGAGCGCCTCGGCCGGGCCCATCCGGAAGCGCGAGAGCCAGGCGCGCGCCAGCGCCGCCTGGGCGAGCCAGGTGGCGAGGGCGATGGCCAGGCAGGTGGCCGGCCCGACGCGCCCGTACAGCCCGCCCCCGTAGAAGTAGAAGACCGTCGTGAAGAGGGCGGACTGGGCGAGGTAGCTCGTGAGGGCGGTCCGCCCGAGGGGCGCGAGGAGGCCCGAGAGCCGGACGCCCCGGGGCGTCCCGAGAACGAGCAGGGCCGCCGCGCCGGCGCCGAGCGCGAGCGCCGGGGCGGAGAGGAGGTGGACCGCCTGCCCGGCGACCATGGCGGGGAGCCGTTCGGCGCCGCCGGAGACGAGTCGCAGGTGGAGGATCTCGCCCGCCAGTCCCGCGGCGCAGAGGAAGACCGCGGCCAGGCCGAGCGGGCGGCGGCGGGCGGCGGGCTCGCGCAGGAGGCCGGCCCGGGCCGCCCACAGGCCCGCCAGGAAGAGCCCCAGGATCTGGGGCGAGGCGGCGAGCCCGTTCCCGAGCTGCCGGAGGACTTCCCGGGCGCGGTGGACGAGGAGCAGTCCCAGAGGTCCCTGGCCGTACGCGCGCAGGCTCTCCTCCACCGTCCGCGCCGTCTCCCGGGCCATCTCGGCGGCGAGGGGGGACGTGCCGTCGGGCGAGAATCGGGCGACGAGGGCGAGCGAGGCCGCGAAGGCGGCGAAGAGGGCGGCGTTGGCCGCCGGGAGCGCCAGCGCCCAGGCGGCGACCGTCCGCTGCCGGCGGCGCAGGAAGGCGAGGAGCACGAGCGCGAGGAGGCCGTAGAGGAAGAGGATGTCGCCGCTCCAGAGGAGGAGGCCGTGGGCGAGCCCGATGGCGGCGAGGGCGAGGAACCGGCGGACGAGGAGCGGGCCGGGCCGGACGCCCAGCGCGGCGATCCGCTCCGCCTGGAGGGCGACGCCGGCGCCGACCAGGAAGGCGAGCAGGGCGTAGGACTTCCCCATGAAGAGGAAGACCGTCAGGCGGAGCGCCCAGGGGTCGGGGCTCTCGTCGAAGGGCGCGAGGAAGATCCGCTCCCCGGGCCCGGACAGGAAGAGCAGGTTCACCGCCAGGACGCCCAGCAGGGAGAGCCCGCGCAGGGCGTCGAGGGCCGCCGTCCGCTCCGATGCGCCCGTCGGGGCCGCCCGGCCCGGCGGCGGCGCGGGCGGGGCGAGGGTCGTCTCGAGGACGGGTTCCATGGCGCCCAGGGGCGCCACGAGACCACGCCCCGCCGCCGCTGTCGACACGATCGGTGCGCTGGGCTACGGATCGGGCGGCATGGACCCCATCTTCGAGGGCGCCGCACTCGAGGCGGTGGGCCGGGACGCCGCCGCGCGCGCCTGGGCGGGGGGCATGACGGTCCGCAAGCCGGACGGGACGGTGGTGCCCATCCCGCTCGTGGCCGAGCCGGAGGTGCTCTCCCGGCGGGCCCTGGCCGAGGTGGCCGCCGAGGCCCAGGCCATCCTCTCCGGCGCGGTGAAGCTGGCCCGGACGCTCGTCGCCTCGGGCGACGCGCGCGACCGCGCCGCGCTGGTGGAGCCGTTCGAGGGGCTCGAGGCCGAGGCGATGGCCCGCCTCTTCGACGGGGCGCCCCTGCCGGCGCTGGTGGCCCGGGTGGACTTCCTCGTCCCGGAGGGCGGGGGCCCGCCGCGGGCGCTCGAGCTCAACGCCACCATCCCGGCCATGCCCGCCTACGCCGACCTGGCCGCCTTCTCCTGGATCCGGGCGGCGGCCCGGGCCCTGGGCCGCCCGCCGCGCGTGGAGAACGACCTGGTGGCCCGGTGCGGGAGCCACATGGAGCGCCTGCGCGAGGCGCTCGTCGCCTTCCACCGCTGGCGCGGGGGGAAGCGGGAGCGGCCCTCCATCGCCATCGTGTCGCGCCCCGGGGACGCGCAGATCGGCGAGCTGCGCCGGCTCGAGGCCCACCTCGCGCAGATGGGGCACGAGGCCCGGAACCTGCTCCCGGCCGAGTGCCGGCCGGAGGAGTGGGACGTGCTCTACCGGCACGTCTGGGCCCACCGGGTGGAGCGCGGCGACCCGTTCGCGCGGGCGCTCCTCGACCCGGCCCGTTTCCCGGTGGTGAACCCGGTGAACGGCCTCCTCGAGGCGAAGGCGCTCTTCGCCCGCCTCTCCGAGTGCGCCGAGGACGGGGCGCTGGCCGACCGGGCCGGCCTCGACCCGGCCGAGCGCGCCGCCGCGGCGCGGCTCCCCTGGACGCGGCGCCTCGAGCCGGCCATGGTGCCCCGGCTCCTGGCCGAGCGGGAGCGGTTCGTGGTGAAGCGGAGCTGGGACTACGGGGGGAAGAGCGTCCACCTGGGGGCGGAGACGGAGCCCGCGGCCTGGGAGGCGGCGGTGCGCGCCGCCGCGGAGGACCGGCGGGGGGGCGGCTTCGTGGCGCAGGAGCGGGTCTTCGCGGCCCGCCGGCCGGCCACCCGGGTGACGCCGGAGGGGATCTTCCGCGGCGACCTCTACCGGGACGTCTCGACCTACTGCGGGCTCGGCCCCTCCCGGCCGGACGGATCGGTGGTGCGGGCCGCCGCCTCCCCGGTGGTGAACATCCTCGGCGGCGGCGGGCTCTCGCCGGTCGTGCCGGAGGACGTGATCGAGGCGCTGCTCGGGTCGGCGTGAGGTGAGGGAACCATGGAACAGGCGCGGACGAGGCGGACGAGCGTGGTGATCGCGCGGCTCGCGCGCGGGGAAGAGCTGCCCGACGCCATCGCCGAGCTGGCGCGGGCGGAGCGGATCGACGCCGGGCTGGTGCGCGGCCAGGGCGCCATCGACCACGCCGAGCTGCGCAGCTACGACCCGCGGTCGCGGCGGTACGAGCTGGAGGTGGAGATCGAGGGGGCCTGCGAGCTGGCCGTGCTCCAGGGCTCCATCGCGCTCCGCGACGGCGCGCCCGACGTCTCGCTCCACGCGGTGGTGGCGCGGCCGGCCGAGGAGGGCGGGATGCCCATCGTGGCGGCCGGCCGGCTGGTCCGGGCGCGGGCGGTGGCGGTGGAGATCGCGGTGGACGTGCTCGAGGACGGCGGGCTGTGGCGGGCCGAGGATCCCGAGACCGGCCTGGTGCGGTGACGGGGAACGGGCCCCGTGTCGGCGCAAGGCGCACAGGGGAGCGTGTGGTCCGCTGTCACACCGAGAGTGGACGCCGCGGCGCTGCTAGGATCCCGGGCATTCCCCGGGAGAGGAGACGCCCGTGCACAACGCCACGACCAAGCAGCGGCTCTCGGCGTTCCGCCGGAAGTTCGGGATCTGGACGACCCTGCCGCGCTGGGCGCGCGCACGGCGCGAGCGCGCCGAGGCGCCCGCGCCCGGCCATCCGCTCGCCGCCACCGTCGCGGCGCCAGGCCTCGCCTCGCCGCCCCCCGCAGCGGCCGCCCCCGCGCCGGCCGACCCGTCCCCGGCCCGCACCGCCGCCGCCGATCCCCTGACCAGCACCGTGGGCGTGAACGATCCCGCGCTGGCCGACACCGTGGCGCTGGCGGATCCCGCCGCGGCCCTGCCCAGGCCGGTCCCCGTGATGCAGCCCACCCCGCCCATCACCGACCTGGCCGAGGGGGATCCGCAGGCGGCGGAGCCCGCCGCCGCGCGCCGCCGCCGCGGGATCGCCGCCGGGGTGTTCGCCGCCGCCGTGCTGATCCTGCTCGCCTTCCTGGCCCTCGTCCCCTGGCTCCGCGGCCGCGCTCCGGCGGAGAGCG
>DATIUR010000314.1:0-13798 GCA_035466675.1 Anaeromyxobacteraceae bacterium
GCTCCTCGCGCTCGCCGCCGTCCACGTCGCCGCCGCGGCGATCTGGCGCCGGCTCGGCACGGCCGAGGGGGCGCACGCCTTCGCCACCTCCTTCGCCTTCCGGGCCCTCGGCGCCGCGCTGCTCCTCGACGCCGCGGTCGCGCTCCTGCGCGCGCTTCCGCTGGCCGAGCGGCCCGGAGGGCGCGTGGCGCTCGTCCTCCCGGATCGGCGCGGCGCGGGCGGCCTGGTGGCGCGGGCCGGCCAGGCCCTGGTGGCGCTGGGCTTCGTGGCCTCGCTCCTGGCCCGGGACCGGCTCGTCTTCCGCGTGGCGGAGGGGGAGACGTTCGAGGCGAGCCCGGAGCAGCTGGTGGAGCGGGATCCTCCGCGGTCCATGTCCCCCGGCCCGTTCCCGGTGAGGCTCGCGGTGGAGCCGCTCCCGGCGGAGGCCCCCGGCGACGGCCGCGCGGGCCTCGAGGCGACGCTGGCCGACGATGGCGGGGAGCGGCGCCGCGCCTCCGCGCGCTTCCCGGCCTGGTACGGGTGGGGCCGCTTCCTGCGCCCGGTCCGCTCCGGCTGGGCCGTCCGGTGGGAGCTGGCGGCGCCGGGCGGCGGCCTCCTCGACACGGCCTTCGCCAAGCTCGACCTCGTCCCCGAGGGCCGCTGGGACGAGCTGCGCCTCCAGGCCTCGCCCCACCGCGTGCACCTCCGTCTCGCTCCGGGGGCGGCGCAGGGCGCCGGACGCCCCCCGCCGCTCGAGGCGGTGGTCCACCGGGGCCGGCTGCTCGTCGCGGCGGGCGCGGTGGGCCCCGCGGAGGCGCTCGCCTTCGAGGGGCTCGCGTTCCGCGTGCCCGAGGCCAGGCGGTGGGTGGAGCTGGAGATGGTCCGCGACCCGGGCATCCCGCTCGCCCTGCTGGGCGCGGCCGCGGTCCTGGCCGGGCTCGCCCTGCGCGGGCGGGCGAAGGTACCATGAGGGCGCCATGAGCCCCGCCGGCGGCGTCGCCCTCATGATGAACAACTACCTGCACGACGTGGCCACGGCGCTCCTCGCCTCGAGCGCGTTCGCGCTCTGGACGATGCTCCGCCGCCACGAGGCGGGCGGCGGCGGGCCGGACGCGGCCCGGCTGTTCCTGGCGCTCCACCGCAGCATGGCCAGTCTGGCGCGCCTCTCCCTCGCCTGGATCGTGCTGGGCGGCATCCCGCGCACCATCTGGTACGCCGACTTCGAGTGGGCCAACGCGGCCGGGCGCGGGCAGGTGACGGCACTGGTGGTGAAGCACGTGGTCGCCTTCGCGCTGGTGGGCCTCGGGATCGGATTCTGGATGCGCCTGCGGCGCCGCGTGCGCGACGTCGAGGCGGCGCTGCGCTGACGGGGCCCCGGCCACCCGGAGGCCCGGGAGACCGGGTTATCGGACTTCCGCCCCGCGCGAACTTTGCGCGCGTCGGCGGCCCGCAGGGCTCATCTTACGCAAGCTTGCGCGAGGTCACCCTAGGCTGCGCCATCTCACCCAGCGGCCGAAGGTCATGGACGATGTGCGGCGGTCCCCGACACGCGGCATCCCCGCGTCCATCGGGAGCTTTTCCGGCGCGAATCCGGGCGGTTCGCCCGCTCGCGGAGGCGGCCGGAGGCTCGACCCTTGCACCCGACCAAGGCCCATGAGCGCGCCCCTCCGCTGCGCCGTCGCCGCCGTCGCCTGCCTCGGCGCCGCGGCCCCGCGGTTCGCGGCGGCGGTGGGCTTCGGGAACGCGGCGCCGGTGGTGGCGGCTCCGACCTTCTCGGCCGATCCGATCCCGGCCGGCGGTGCGGTCACGGTGACCTGCTCGGCCACCGACGACGGGCAGGTGGCCGTCCTCACCGTCTCCGTCACCGGCGGCACGCTCGAGAACGGGACGCAGACCCAGTCGCTCGCCATCGTCCCGGCCGCCTCGGCGACCGCCTCGGTCGCCTGGACCACGCCCGCCGCGCCGGGGACGTTCACCGTGACCTGCACGGCCACCGACGGCGGCGGGGACTTCGGCGCCCCGCCGGCCACGGGAAGCGCGAGCGCGAGCGTGACCACGGTGGTCACCGCCCTGCCGCCGGTCGTGCGCATCGTCCAGGCGCCCGCGGCCCCGGTGGTGGCGGGGACGACGGTGCTCCTGGCCGCGGAGGGAACCGACCCTCAGGGCGGAGCCCTGACCTGGAGCTGGACGGCCTCGGGCGGCGCCGTGGCCCCGGACGGCGCCACCGCCGCCTGGACGGCGCCGGCGACGGGCGGGGCCTTCACCGTCACCGCCACCGCCACCGGCGCGGCCGGCCTCTCCGGCGCGGCCTCCGTCTCGATCGCCGTGGTGCTGGCCGGATTCCAGGGGAGCCTCGCCGCCGAGATGGTGGCCCCCATGCGCGTCGCGGCGGGGCCCACGGGCGACCTGTACGCGGTCGACGGGCGGGAGGGACGGGTCCTCCTGCTCACGGCGCGCGGCGAGCCGAAGGGCGCCGCCCTGGTGAACGGCCGCGCGCTCTCGGTGGCCGCCGGGCCGGGCGTCCTCCTCGTCGCCACCGCCGAGGGGCGGCTCCTCGAGATCGACCCGGCCACCGGCCGCGGCCTGCGCGAGATCCCGCTCCAGGGCGGCCCGCTGGGCTCGCCGCTCGGCATCGCCTTCGAGCCCTCGCGATCGCTCGTGTGGGTGGCGGAGCGGGGGCGCGACGCGGTCCGCGCGGTGCGCCTCGACGGGACCACCGCCTTCACGCTGGGGCAAGGCGGGGCGGCGCCGCTCCTCGCCCCCGTGGACGTGGCGGTGGATCCGGCCGGCCGCGTCCTGGTGGCGCTCGAGAAGGGAAAGGCCAGCCTGGATCCCGGCGACCCCCCCGAGCTCGCCCACGTGGTCCACGCCTTCGACCCGGACGGCGCCCACCTGGCCTCCTTCGTGCGGGCGGGGTCGGCCGCCGCGGAGACCACCCGGACCGGCGGCCTGGCGGTCGGGCCCGGCGGCCGCGTCCTGCTCGCGGACATCTTCCAGTCGCGCGTGCAGGTGCACGACGCATCCGGCGCGCACCTCGGGTCGCTCGGCGGCTTCGGGTTCGACGCCGGCCAGCTCCGCAACCCGGCCGGCGTGGCCGCGCTGGCCGACGGCGTGGTGGCCGTGGCGAACGCCGACGCCGGCCGCATCGAGCGATTCGCGGCCGGGAACGTGCCGCTCCCCACCTGCCCGGGCGACGCGGACTGCGACGGCCTCCCGGACGCCTGGGAGAGCGCGAACGGCATGAACCCGGCCTGGGCCGGCGACGCGCTGCTCGACGCCGACGGCGACGGCCTGCTCGCGGTGGAGGAGCGCGCCCACGGGACGGACCCCGGGAACGCGGACACCGACTCGGACGGCGCGCGCGACCTCGACGAGATCGCCTCGGGCTTCGACCCGCTCGACCCGACCGACCACGTTCCCGCGCTCGTCGCCTCCAACCCGCCCCCGCAGGGCCCGGGCCTGGCGCGCTTCGCCGCCGCCGTGCAGGGCGTGGGCGACTGCTCCGTGGCCTGGACGCAGGTGGGGGGGCCGGCCGTCTCCCTGCAGGGGGCGGGGACGCTCTCGCCGAGCTTCGTGGCGCGGCAGGCGGCCGTCTACCGGTTCCAGGGCCTGCCCTCCTGCCGCGGGTTGCCCGGGACGCCCGGCACCGTGGGGGTGACGATCGAGAACGTCGCCCCCCGCGCCGACGCGGGGCGCATCGCCGTGGTGCAGACCGGCAAGACCCTCTCGCTCTCCGGCGCCGCCTCCTCCGACGCGAACGGCGACGCCCTGACGCTCGCCTGGGACCAGCTCCTCGGCCCGCCGGTGCTGGGCCCGACCAGCGGGCCCGCCGCCACCATCCGCGTGCACGTGCCGGGCTACTACCTCTTCCGCCTGGGGGCGCGCGATCCGGCGGGAGCCGAGGGCGAGGCCGAGGCGGCGGTGCTGGTGCTCGGAGACGACGTGGGGCCGACCGCCGTCGTCTCGACGCCGGTCCTGGCCGAGGTGGGCGCGTCGGTCGCGCTCGACGCGAGCGGCAGCTACCGGAACCAGGGGGCGACCTTCGCCTGGAGCCAGCGCGAGGGCCCGCCGGTGGCCCTGGCGGGAGGGGGCGGCGCGATCGCCTCCTTCGTCGCGGCCGAGCCGGGCCGGTACGTCTTCGAGGTGGCCGTGCTCGACGGCCCGTTCCGCTCGCCGCCGGCCCGCATCGAGGCCTACGTGGCCGAGGCCGTCGTCCCGCCGCCGGTGGCGCGCGCCGCCGCGCCGGAGGTGGTCCCGGTGAACCTGCCCCTCGAGCTGGACGGCTCGGCCTCCACCGGCGCGGGCGGGCTGACGTATGCCTGGCGCCAGGTCTCCGGCCCCGCGGCGGGGCTCACCGGTGCCGACCGGGCGGTGGCGACGGTGGTGCCCTTCGCGGCGGGCAGCTACCAGTTCGAGCTGTCGGTCGTGGACGGGCGGACGCACGGGCAGCCGGCCCGGGTGCGGTTCGAGGCGCGCGCCGGCGGGACGCCCATCCCGGTGGCCGTGGCCTGGGCCCCGGGCCTGGCCTCGGTCGGGCAGCTCGTGCTCCTCGACGGGCGCGGGAGCCAGGGGGCCTCGCGCTGGCGCTGGACGCAGGTGGACGGCCCCTGGGTGCCGATCTTCGCCGACCGCTCCGCCGCGACCTTCCGGCCCCTCGAGGCGGGCCTCTACGCCTTCGAGCTGGAGGTGGAGGGCGGCGGGGTGCGGAGCGCGCCGGCCCGGGTGAACGTGCTCGTCCTGCCGGCGGGAGGGACGCCATGAGCCTGCGGGCCATGCTCGCGGCGGCGCTGGCCGCCTCGCTGCCGGCCGGCGCGGCCCTGGCGCTCGACCCGCCCCACGACGCGTCGCAGAACAGCTCCTGCCAGGACTGCCACGTCGGGCACAACGCGCCCGGCGCGGGCCTCACCACCTACGCCGGGAACGCCAACCTGTGCGACAGCTGCCACAAGCTGCACGCCGGCAGCTACGGTTTCCCCTGGGTGACGGGCGACCAGGCCGTCCCGGGGGCGTCGGGGCGGTCGCACCGCTGGGACGCGGACGCCACCGCGCGCGGCGCGTCGGTGCCGCTCGACCCCGAGATGGCGGCGCGGCTCGACGCCGGCAGGATCGAGTGCTCCACCTGCCACGACCAGCACAACTCCGGCGGGCGGCCGGGCGACGCCACCTTCACCGGCGGCACGCAGCACGTCTCGCCGGCCGTGGGCGTGGACCAGGCGCCCAGCGGGGGCGGCACCGGGACCATGCGGGTGGCGGCGGTGGCCGCCTCGGCCGCCCCGAGGGGCTACCGCGTCCGGATCGCGGCGCGCGGCGGCAACAACCTCACCCTGGAGCTGTCGCACGACGCGGGGCGGACCTGGCTCACCGGCTACGCGGCCGTGGCGGGCGGCGCGGCGGTGCAGCTCGACGACGGCGCCAACGTGACGGTGCAGTTCCCGAGCGCGGGCAACACCTACGCGGTGGGCGGAACCTACCAGTTCTACGTGGCCTACCCGTTCCTGCGCGTCTCGAACGTGAACGACGCCATGTGCGAGGACTGCCACCGCGACCGGGTGCACGGCTCGGCGCGGGTGGAGGGCCAGGATCCGGGGTACGTGCCAGACGGCATCCGGACCTTCAGCCACCCGGTGGGCGAGACGCTGGCGAAGGCCTACGACCGGACCGGCGCCATCCTGGACGCGAACGGCGCCGTGCAGGGCGGCGCCTCGGCGGACGCGAACCCGACCAACGACCTCCGCCTCGACCCGGGAGGGCGTGTGCGATGCACGAGTTGCCACCGACCGCACAACGCCGACTCGAACTCGCTCACCGTCGATCCGTGAAGACCGCGGCGGGGGTCGAGGACCGGTCCTTCGGTCGGCGCCTTCCCGCCGGCGCAGGCCAGGCGCGAAGGCTCGTCCTGCGCGCCGCCGCGCTGGCAGCGGCCGCGCTCGCCGCGCTCGCCGCCGGTCCGGCCGCCGCGGCGGCGGCGCTGACCGGGTCCTGGACCCGGATCACGGGGGGGACCACGGCGAATCCGCCCGCCGCGGGGTTCGCCAAGGCGGCCGGGACCGAGCGCGTCCTCGTCGTCGCCGTCTACGCCGAGTACGGCACCGCGCGCACGACCTTCACCCCGACCGTGAGCTACGGCGGGCAGACCGTGAACCGGTGGACCTCCACCGACCTGTCCAGCCGGCAGAAGGTCTGGATCGGCTGGCTCGACGACGCCGGCATCGTGGCCGCCACCGGGACCCCGCCCCAGATCTCCGTGACGCTCGTGACCACGAACCTGTCGCAGAGCGTGGTGTACGCGGCGTTCTACACCGGCGTTGATCAGGCCACGCCCCTCGTCGACGGGAACTCCAACCAGTCGGACACCGCCGCCACCAGCGCACCCTTCGGCAAGACCCTGGCCTGGGTGGCGAACGGGATGGTGATCTACGCGGCGAACGCGAACGGGTCGACCAGCTTCACCCCCCCGAACGCGAGCTACCTCGAGCAGTTCGACGCCGCCGAGGGGACGCAGCTCACCGCCACCGTGGCCCACTACCCGCCCGCGGGGGCGGGGTCGGCCAACGAGAGCGTGGGCATCGGGGCCTCCCAGCGCTGGGCGCTCTCGGTGGTCTCGCTCCGGCCCGGCGGGGCGACCGCGGCCGGAACCGCCTCGGCCAGCCCGTCCGGTTGCACGAGCATCGCGGTCTCGGCCCCGTACACGGGCGACTCGAACGCGAACAACACCCTCTCCTGGCGGACGCGCACGCCCAGCGGGACCGGCACCTGGACGGCTCCCACCGCGATCCCCCACTCGGCCTCGCCGTACGCCTTCACCGTCGGGAGCCTCGCCACCGGGTCGACCCACGACCTGGAGGTGAGCTACCTCGACGCCGACGGGGTCGCCGGGACCGCCGTCCAGACGATCTCGAACGTGCTGGTGGGCGGGAACTGCACGGTGCCGGGCGTCGCCGCCGCCGCCCAGACGCCGGGCGCCACCCCCTCCATCGCGGTGTCGGCCCCGTACACCGGCGACGCCAACGCGACGAACACGCTCTCCTGGCGTACGCGCACGCCCAGCGGAACGGGCGCGTGGAGCGGGTCCACGAGCCGCCCGCACTCGGCCTCTCCCTACTCCTTCGCCATCGCGGGCCTCTCCTGCGGCTCGACCTACGACGTCGAGATCACCTTCGCCGACGCCGACGGGATCGGCACCGGCGGGCAGGGCGCCACGCAGGTCGTCACCGGCGTCCCGGTGACGAGTTGCACCACGGCCGGGGCCCCGACCGCCACGCCCACCGCCTGCGACCGGATCGATCTGAGCGCGCCGTTCGCGAACGACGCCAACGGGAACGGCGCCACGCTCTTCGAGCGGGGGACGAGCGCGTCCGGGCCCTTCGCCGCCGCGGCGTGCGGCACCGCCGGCTCGGTGGCCGGGGCGAGCCCGCGAACCTGCAGCGACACCGGGTTGGCGGCCTCCACCAGCTACTGGTACCGCGTGACCTATTCCGACCCGGACGCGGTGGACGGGAGCGCCCAGCAGGTGATCGGCGGCTTCGCCACGCCCGCCTGTCCGGCGGTGCCCGCCCCCACGCCCGGCACCCCCACCGCCACGGTGGGCGGGTGCAACTCGATCACGGTGAGCGCGCCCTTCACCGGCGACACCAACGGGACCAGCACGACCTCGTTCGGCCGGAGCCTCCTCGCCGCCGGGCCGTTCACGCCGGTGGCCGGCTGCACGGACCTCTCGGGCGCGAGCCCGCGCACGTGCGTCGACGGGACGGTGGCGGCCCAGGTGACCTACCACTACCAGGTCACCTTCGTCGATCCGGTGGACGGCGTGAACCCGCCCAACCCGCAGGTGGTGAGCGCCACCACCCCGCAGTGTGGGAACGACGTGACCGTGGCCGCCGGCACCATGCCGGCGGGCGCGACGGTGGCGGCCGGCACGGTGGGCACCGCCGTTGCGCGGATCAGCTTCGTCTCGACCCCCGCCGCGGCCACCCTGCAGTCGCTCGCAGTGGAGAACCTCGGGAACGCCCAGGCCGGGGCAGACGTCTCCTCGCTCGGCCTGTACGACGACGCGAGCGGCACGTTCCTGGCCAGCTCCACCTGGGACGCGGGCGCGGCGCGCTACCGGTTCCAGCCGCTCTCGGTGGTCCTGCCCACCTCCCCGGGCAAGACGCTGCGCATCGCGCTCAACCTCGACCTCGGCGCGACCGTGGGCAGGACCTTCCGGGCCCGGGTCACATCGCCGGGCGACCTGACCGGCGGGGCGGCCGACACCTTCCTGCCGGCGGCGGTGGCCGGGAACACCTTCACGGTCGGCGCCGCCTCGGTCTCGGAGGGAAACGCGGATCCCGCCGCGCCCATGGCGTCGATCCTGAACCCGGGAAAGGGCACCGTCCTCGGCACCACCTTCCGCCTGCAGGTCCGGGTGCACAACCCGCCCGGCTCGGGCGGGATCGCCGGCGTCACGGCGGTCGAGTACAGCACCGACGGCGGGACGACCTGGAGCGCGGCCGGGCTGGCCCGAAACGCGAACCACGACACCGGCACGCCCACCGTCACCGGCACCACCTACGACGCCTCCCTGACCCTCTCGCCCGGGCAGTACGCCCTGGTGGCGCGCGCCCAGAACGCGGCGGGACCGGGCGCTTCGACCCTGACCACGAACTCGGCCCGGGTGCCGGTCACCGTCCGCGAGGCGGGCACCGGCGACGGGAACCTGCTCGTGCGCGACGACGCCTCCCAGGCGTGCACCGACTGCCACGCGCTCGAGACCCACTCGTCCGAGAGCACCAGCACGAGGCGCGGCGCCTGGGCCACCACCTGCCGCGACTGCCACCAGCCCCACGGCACCCGCAACGTCTACCTCGTGGCCGAGCGCATCGGCCCGCCCGCGGTGAACGGCGTGCAGGCGACCCGGAACGTCGGGTTCACCCGGACGGTGGGGGATTCCGCCGCGGCCGGCTGGGACGTCGCGAACGCCCGGCCCACCGCCGCGGGCTCCTTCGTGAACTCGGACCAGAGCGGCCCCTGCCAGGTGTGCCACACCCGGACCGAGGGGAGCGGCGGGATCGCCCGCTGGCGGAACACCGGCAACGCCGACAGCCACTACACCGCTGCGGCCGGCACCCAGCCCTGCACGAACTGCCATCCCCACGCCGACGGCTTCGGCGGCGGGGAGAGCACGGGCGGGGTGAGGTGCTCCGGTTGCCACGGCGCCATCTGGCAGGGCATGAACGGCGCGGTGGCGAAGAGCTTCCGGCACGCCATCGGGGCCGTGCCGGGGACGCACGACGCGCCCACCGACGACGGCTACGACTGGTCCGCCGCCGCGACGCTCCAGGGCGTCCCGGTCTCGAGCCGCACCTGCGTGAACATGTGTCACGCCGACCACCCGCACGACGTGCCGGCGGTGAGCGCGACGCACGAGCACAACGCGTACCTGGACGCCTCCACCTCGGCGACCCGCGCCAACGCGCCCGCCAGCGGGCGGTCCGTCGCGAACCGGGCCCGGACCGACTTCGACCCGGCCCAGGCGAACGGCGGCATGTGCCTTTCCTGCCACCGCAAGCCCCTCTCGGCCGGCCGGAGCGGGATCGACCGGGCCGCCTACGACGCCTCGGCCCACGACTACTCGTCGTTCGGGACCTACGGCGCCTGGGCCTACGGGCAGCACGACGGCGGCACCTTCGACCGGAACTGCACGAAGTGTCACGCCGACCGCGCCGACGCGCGGCCGGGCGACTCCGGCACGCCCTTCGGGGCGGTCCACTACTCGGACTACCCGAACCTGCTCTCCGGGTCCCGGAATCCGGCCGGCACCCCGGCCGCCTTCGTCTGCTACGGCTGCCACGGCGACGCGACCGACGGCGCAGACCTCTCCGGGAAGCCCATCGCCACGGTGGCGCGGAAGGCGTACGGCCACCCGGTGAACGCCGACGCCGTGCACGACACGGCGGCCGAGTACGCGGGTGCCGCCTACGGGAACGCCCTCGGGGGCAAGGCGCGCCACGCGAGCTGCATGGACTGCCACGACCCGCACCGGGCCCGGGCGGGGGCGCACGCCGTCGGGTCGAACGCGGCCGGCCCACCGCTCGAGGGCGCCTGGGGAGCGCAGCTCTCGTCGAACCCGGCCTTCTGGTCGAACCCGGCCGCCGGCAACTTCACCAAGAAGGTCATCGTGGCCGGCACCGACCTCGAGGCGACGCTCTGCTTCAAGTGCCACTCGGCCTGGTACGGGACCTTGCCCACGTCGCCCTCGGGCGGCTTCGCCGAGACCGACCAGGCGAAGGAGTTCAACCCGGCCAACGTGGGGAACTTCGCCGGGACCTGGGCCTCCGGCGAGACCGCGGGCGGGTTCCACCCGGTCCTCGCCACGGCGGGCTCCAACCTGGGCGCCGTCAACCTCGCGAACCTGGTCACGACCAACGTCGCCTGGAGCACGACCGCGCGGAACCTCATGACCTGCTCCGACTGCCACGAGTCGGACGGGGCGACCGATCCGAACGGTCCGCACGGCTCGGCGGCCGCCTTCCTGCTGCGCGGTCCGAACACCGGCTGGAGCGGCTCCACCACCATGACCTCCACGGGGATGCCCGCCAACACCTTCTGCGCCAACTGTCACAGCGCCACCTTCGCCAGCAGCCGGTTCGCCACCCACTACAGCCGGTCCAACCACCGGGTGGCCTGCTGGAACTGCCACGCCGCGGTCCCGCACGGCGGGCCGAGGCCGGGCATGCTGGTCGCGGCCGGCGGCGCGGCGGCGGGGGTCGGAGGCGTGATCGCCGGCTGGGACCAGACGGCGCCGTACTGGGGGCTGGCGAGCAGCACCAGCAAGCTCTACATCGCCAGCTATCCGACCAACGCGACCACCGGCTGGGACCAGAACAACTGCGGCTGCAACGGCACGGGCCACTGAGCGCTCCGGGAGCGGAACGGGCACCATGATCCGCCTGCTTCGATCGGCCGGGTTCGCTCGCGCCGTGCTCGTTTCGCTGGGCGGGTACGTGGCGCTGGGGGCCTGGTTGCCCTGGGCCCGGAGCGGCGGGCCGCGGGCGCCGGGGTGGGCGGCGTTCCTGTGGCTGGACCGTCCGTTCTCGTCGCCCGCGTTCCTCGCCGGCTGTGCGGCCCTCTTCGCCTCGACGCTGGCGTGCACCTGGGGACGGCGCTCCCGCATCGCCGCCGCGCTGCGCGGCGAGCTGCCGGCCTTGGCGGCGGCGCTCCCGGAGCGGCCCGGCGGCGACGCCCGGGAGTTCCTCCGGAGCCAGGGCTTCCGGGGCGACGGGCCGGTGCTGCGCCGCCATGCGGCCGCGCTGTGGGGCGGCTGGGTGTTCCACGTGGGTCTCCTCGTGCTCGTCGCGGCGGTGGTCGTCCAGCAGGCGCTCCACGACGGTGGGGCGTTCGAGCTGACCGAGGGCGAGTGGGGAAACCTCGCCCGGTCCGGGTTCGGCCTGGCCCGCGATCGCGGCCCCCTGGCGCCGCGCGATCCCCCCGACCTGGAGGTGGGCCTCGTCGAATTCGACCCCTTCTTGCACCGGCGCGGCTATGCGCCCGACCGGGCCAGCCGTCTCTCGCTCCGCCCGGCCGGCGGGGCGCCGGTGGGAGCCGCCCTGGATCGGGCCCGGGGAGTGACGGTCGGGGGCGTGACGATCTACCAGGCCATCCCCTCCGGCCTGGCGCTGAACCTCGAGATCGCCGGGCGCGGCGTGCAGAGCGTGCATCTGAAGACCGTGGGGGAGCGATCCGCGGCGGCGGCGGTGCTCGACCCGGGCGGGCGGCCGGTCCGCTTCGCCCTGGAGTCGGAGCACGCGATCGACGACCGGCGCGGGACGGGCGCGCTCGCCGTGCGCCTGGAGGGGGGAGACGGGACCGTCCTCGTCCGGCCGGGCACGGTCTTCGCGTTCGGCGGGCTCCCCGCGCGGCTCGCCTCGGTGGGGCGGTGGAGCGGGTTCACCTGGTCCCGTTCGCCCGGCATGCCCGGGATCCTGGCCGGGTTCGCGCTGGTGCTCGCCGGGGCCCTGCTCCTCGTCTTCCCCGCGGCCGTGGCGCGCCTGGAGGCGCCGGGGTCCGGCGCGGCGGCGCGGGTCTCCGGCCGGGGGACGGAGGTGCTCTTGCGCCGCTGGACGGCCGCTCCGGGGGAGGGGCAGTTCCGGCGTGGCCCGGGAGCCGGGGCGGAGTAGGGTCTCGCCATGCAGAGCGTGCTCTTCTGGGCCGCCGTCACCGCCTACGCCCTCTCCACCGCGGCCCTCGTCGCGAGCCTGGCGTTCCGCCGGGAGCGGCTCGCCGGCGTCGGGCGCTGGCTCGCGGCGGCGGGGCTCCTCCCGCACGCGGCCGCCATCGGGCTCCGCTGGGCGGAGGTCGGCCACGGTCCCTACGTCACCCGCTACGAGGTCCTGTCCGCGGACGTCCTGCTGCTCGTCACCGTCTACGTGGCGGGGAGCCTGCTCGCCCGCGGCCTGCGTCCCCTCGGCGCCTTCGTCATGCCGCTGGCCTTCCTGGGCATGGGCTGGGCGGTCTCGACCTTCGACCTCCGGGCCGAGGTGCCCATCATCTTCCGCTCGTACTGGCTGTGGCTGCACATCGGATTCGCCAAGGCCTTCGGCGCCTGCACCCTCGTCGCCGCGGGCGCCGCGGCGGCCCACCTCCTCAAGGCGAGGCGCCCCGAGCGGCTGGGCTGGCTGCCCGCCGCCGAGGAGCTGGACCTCTACGCCCACCAGTTCCTCCTCGTGGCCTTCCTCTTCCTGGGCGTGATGATCGCGGCGGGCTCCCTCTGGGCCCACCAGTCCTGGGGGCGCTACTGGGGCTGGGATCCCATCGAGACGAGCGCCCTCGTCACCTGGATCGCGTTCGGGGTGGTGCTGCACTTCCGCGTGCTCCACCGCTGGAGCGGCCGGCGCATGGCGGTCCTCACCTTCGTGGCGGCGGGGTTCATGATCGTCACGGTCTTCGTGGTGGCGGCGGCGGTGCCGACCATCCACGACTCGTACATGGTGGGGAAGTGAGCCGGGCGGGCCGTCGGGCTTCGCTCGGGCTCCTGGCCGCCCTGGCCGCCTGCGGCGACCCGGCCCGGGGCGAGGCCGAGCGCGCGGTCCGCGCCTACAACGACGCGGCCATCGTCGCCTACCGGACGCGCGAGATCGGCCCGCTGCGGGAGGTCGCCACCGAGAAGGAATGGGGCAAGGTCGTGGTGCTGGTGGACCTCAAGACCTCGAACGGAGTGGTCCTGGAGTCCGAGCTTTCCTCCCTGGAGGTGACCTCGGCCTCGCGCCCGTCGCCGGACCGGCTCGAGGTCGCCACGCGCGAGCGGTGGCGCTACTTCGACCGCCCGCTGCGGCCCGGCCGCTCCCCCGGCCCAAGCTTCGTCGCCGAGATGGCCATGCAGTACCTTCTCGTCCGGGAGGGAGGCCGCTGGAAGGTCGAGCGGGTGTGGACCCTGTCGAACGAGATCCTGGAGCCGAAGGGCGCGGCGGCGGCAGGCGGGCACGGGCACCGCGAGCCACTCCCGTAGCGACGCGCCGCCGGGTCCGGCCGCGGGCCTTCCCGCGTGGCCGGCGCCGCCAGGGCCGTGAAACTCGGCGTTGACCCGACGCAAGATGTGCGCGCAAGTCGGCGTGAATCCTGGACTTCCCGGCCCGCCGCGAGACGACGTTCCGCCCCCAGCGTGGTAACCTCGACCATGGTGAGCCCGCGCCGTCCCCGCGTCCTTCTCGTCACCTCGCCCTACCACTCGGGCGTGGTCGAGTCCGCGGGCACCTGGCTCCCGCTGGCGCTCGTCTACGTGGCGGGAGCGGCGCGCGAGGCGGGCGCCGAGGTCCGCATCCTCGACGCGATGAGCCTCTTCGCC
>DATIUR010000315.1:0-2462 GCA_035466675.1 Anaeromyxobacteraceae bacterium
CCGCACGTGGAGCGTCTTCTCGACCCGCCGAACTGCGTGCCGACGTAGTTCCGGTTCCAGAAGCGGAGCGCGGTCCGCACCTCGAAGGTGCGCAGGTCCTCGGAGACGTTCGCCACGCGGATGCCCGCGCCCAGGAAGGGCGGGTAGAGGCTCAGCGCCCGGTAGAAGGAGGGCTTCCAGCGGCGCGGCAGCCGCGAGCCGAGGTTCGAGAGGAGCGCCATCGCGATGACCTCCGCGCCGGGCGGCCGACCCGCCGGCGGCCGCGCGCGCTGCGAACTCTAGTCGGACCCGTCGGTGATCGCGATCACAGGGAGTTCGGATCGGTCGCATCCGCAACCACAACGGGTGAAACATGCGTTCCGCTCCCCCTTGCCTGCGCGCCTGCGCGCACCCCAATGATGGGGATCAAGCGCGGGCCACCTCCCTACCCGGCCCCGATGGAGCCGCACCAATGACGAAGAAGATTCTCGCCGCCCTGCTCCTGTCCCTCGCCGCCGCATGCGGCGGAGGCGGAGGCTCGAATCCCCTCAACCCCGTCAACCAGCCGGAGATCGTGAACGCCACGAACGACTTCCAGTTCCAGGTGACCGGGGTCTCCGACGGCACCGGCAGCTTCACCTACGACTGGGTGAACACCGGGACGGCCGCCAAAGTGGACCGCACGAGCGACGTCTCCACCGGCAGCGTGGGGCTCACCCTCCGCGACGCCAGCGGAGCGGTCGTCTTCACCGATTCCGCCACCGCTTCCGTCCCGTGGAGCGGATCGGCCACCACCGGCACCGGCACCGCGGGTAGCTGGACGATCCAGGTGGACTTCTCCCACACCACCGGGACGGTGAACTTCCGCGCCCAGGGGCTCTAGTCCGGGGGCCCGTCGGGCGGCCCTTCCTCGCCGGCCGGCGGCTCGCACCGGTCGAACCAGCCCTCCAGGCGGTCGGCCGGCACGGCCATCTCGAGCGAGAAGGCGCCCTCCCCCTCCAGGGCCACCCGCGCCTGGTCGAGCAGGTCGGCGAGCTGGCGGTCCTGGCTCACCTGGGCCTCGAGGCGCGCGCCGGCCAGGGCGCCTCCCAGCGCCCGCGACAGCTCCTCGACCCGGGCGGGATCCTCGCCCCGGACGTTCAGCACCACGGCCACGGCCTCCATGGCGTCCACGTGGATCTCGATCCGGCTGGCCGCCGCGGCGATCCGATCGGCCAGCGTGCCGTGGGCCCCGCCCACCAGCCGGCGGAGGGCCTCGCCCGGCACGACGCCGTACACCTCGCCGTAGGCCATCTCGTCCGGCAGCGCCACGGCGGGCTCGGCGCGCCCCTCCACCTGGTCGAGGGCCAGCCGGACCGACTCCTCGTCGGGCCCGAGCACCAGGAGCTGGTCCTTCCAGACGCCCATCACCGGATCGGGCGGCACGCCCTCCTCGGTCGCGGCCGCGCCGGGCCGCGGCACCCAGATCCGGCCGGCGTCGCCGTACCGCGAGACCGCGAGGTCTCCCTCCCGCTCCAGGCGGTCCCAGCGCGCCCGGTCGAAGAAGCCCGACACCACCACCGCCTCGCCGGCGAAGGCCACCCGGTCCACGTCCTTCAGGACGTCGATGCCGGTCTCCTCCCGGATCTCGTCGAAGGTGCGCGGGTCGCGCCGGAGCATGCAGGCCACGAACGCCTCGCCCAGGCGGGAGTGCCGGAGCGCGTTCGCCTCGAACACCACCACGGCGTCGCCCGGACGAGCGGGCAGCGCGGCCAGGAAGGGATCCCGCCGGGCCGGGGGCTCCCCGGGCTCGGGCGGCGGCTCCCCCGGCGCGTGCGCCACCACCAGCGTGCGGCGCGCCTTCATCCGCTCCCACTCCGGGCCGCGCATGGTGCGCGGGAACTCGATCGCCGCCGCCGGCGTGCGGGGTTTCCGTTCCACCAGGGCGAGCAGGCCCGCCGCGGCGGCGAGGAGGAGGGCCCCGGCGGCGAGCCACCGCCGCGTCGCCGCGCGCCCGTCGCGAGGAGGTCCCGGCATCAGAAGTCCTTTCGCTCGAAGAGGCCGACCGCCACCGCCAGCAGGGCCAGGGCGAAGACGGCGGCCGCCCCCACCTGCGCCGCCAGGAGCGCCCCCTCGGGCGGCAGCCCCTCCGCCACGCGGGCGCCGGCCCGGCCCAGCTCCGAGATGCGCGGGAGCGGCGCGGTCGCGGCCAGGAAGAGGTCGCGGCCCAGGCCCTCGCGGAAGATGGGGGCCAGGGTCTCGCGGCTCCCGGCCACGATGCCGAGGATCCAGGTGGCGCCGCCGGCCAGGGCCGAGAGGGCCGCGCTGCGGACCAGCACGGCGGAGAGGATCATGGCCGCGTAGATCGGCGCGAAGGCCGCCGCGGCGAGCGCCGCCGACGCCACCGGACCGGCCCCGAACACGCCGGTCTTGAGCCACACCACCAGGGCGAGCCCACCTCCGCCGTAGAGCGCGCCCAGGAGCACCAGCGCCAGCACGCCCAG
>DATIUR010000316.1:0-3663 GCA_035466675.1 Anaeromyxobacteraceae bacterium
GGAGAGCAGCACCCGCTGGCCGCCGTCCGCCCCGGGCGAGAAGGAGACCTCGAGCGCGGGGAGGAGCGCCCCCAGGGCGGCGTCGTCGTCGAAGGCGATCCCCCGCCGGCTCGCCGCGAGCGCCACGGACCGGTAGATGGCGCCGGTATCCACCATCGCGAACCCGAGCCGGGCCGCCAGCAGCCGCGACGCGCTCGACTTCCCGGCCCCGGCCGGGCCGTCCACGGCGACGATGAAGGGCCGGCCGCCGCTCCCGGTCACTTCCCGAGCACCTTGCGCAGGGCCGCCAGGCACTTCTCGTTCTCGGCCCGCCGCCCCACCGTGATCCGCTGCGCGGTGGGGAAGCCGTAGCCACCCAGGGGCCGCACCACCACGCCCTCGCGCAGCAGGGCCTCGAACAGGTCCTTCCCCGGCCGGCCGGGGAAGTCGGCCAGGACGAAGTTCCCCTGCGAGGGTGCCACCGTCGCCCCCAGGGCGCGCAGGCCCTCGGCCAGGAGCGGCCGCTCCGTCCGGACCAGGGCGCGGCTCCGCTCCACGTGCTCGTCGTCGCCCAGCGCGGCCACGCCGGCCGCCTGCGCCACCAGGTTCACGTTGAAGGGGGCGCGCACGCGGTCGAGGAACTCGACCACCTCCGGCCGGGCCAGGCCGTAGCCGAGCCGGAGCCCGGCCATCCCGTGGATCTTGGAGAACGTGCGGAGCACCACCAGGTTCGGATACCGCCTGCGGAGCGCCAGCGCGTCCTGGAAGCCCGGCGCCTCCACGAACTCGACGTAGGCCTCGTCGAGCACCACCAGGGTCTCGCGGGGCGTGGTGTCGAGGAACGGGACCAGCTCCCGCTCCGGGAACCAGGTCCCGGTGGGGTTGTCGGGGTTGGCCAGGAACACCACCTTGGTGCGCCGGCTCATGAGCTTGCGCAGCGCCTCCAGGTCGTAGGAGAAGCGCTCGCGCATGGGCGCCTCCACCAGCGTGCGGCCGTGGGCCTGGGCGGCGAGCTTGTAGGCGATGAAGCTCTGGGCGCTGGTCAGCACCTCCTCCCCGTCGAGCACGAAGGTGCGGACCAGGAGCTCGATCAGCTCGTTGGAGCCGTTCCCCACGAAGACCTCGGCGGGCGTCACCCCCAGCTTCGCGGCCAGGGCGTTGCGCAGGACGAAGGCCGAGCCGTCGGGGTAGAGGTTCACCCGGGCGCAGGCCTCCCGGGCCGCCGCGAGCGCGCGGGGCGAGGGTCCGAGGGCGTTCTCGTTCGAGGCGAGCTTGGCGACGTCGGAGATCCCGTACTCCCGCTCCACCTCCTCGATGGGCTTCCCGGGAACGTAGGGCGTGAGCGAGGCGACGTACGGTGGGACGAGCGGCATAGGCCGGCGTTTATACCCCGGCCCGCCGCGGCGCGCGACGCCGGCGCGCCGGCCTCACTCCTCGGAGGTGTACACGCCCATGGCCCGGTACTTCCGGTACCGGTCCGCCACCAGCTGCTCCGGCGTCATCTGCCTGAGCTCGGCCAGGTGCCGGCGGATGGCGTCGCCCACGCTCTTCGCGGCGCGGTCGTAGTCGCGGTGCGCCCCGCCCTCCGGCTCCGGGACGATCTCGTCGGTGATGCCGAACCCGGACAGGTCCCGGGCCGTGAGCCGGAGCGCCTCGGCCGACTTCTTCCCCTGGTTCGGGTCGCGGTAGAGGATCGAGCTGCAGCTCTCCGGCGAGATCACGTTGTACCAGGCGTACTGGAGCATGAGGATGCGGCTCGTCACGCCGATGCCCAGCGCGCCGCCGGAGGCCCCCTCCCCGATCACGACCGAGATGGACGGCACGCCCAGCGAGGACATCACCTCCAGGTTCACCGCGATGGCCTCGGCCTGGCCGCGCTCCTCCGCCCCGATGCCCGGGTAGGCGCCGGGCGTGTCGATGAAGATGATGACCGGCCGGCGAAACCGGTCGGCCAGGTCGAAGAGCCGCCGCGCCTTCCGGTAGCCCTCCGGCCGCGGCATCCCGAAGTTCCGCAGCATGTTCTCCTTGGTGCCGCGGCCCTTCTGGTGGCCGAGCACCACCACCGGCTCGCCGTCGAAGCGGGCGAACCCGCCCACGATGGAGCGGTCCGCCGCGAACCGCCGGTCGCCCTCGATCTCGAAGAAGTCGGTGAAGAGCCGGGAGAGGTAGTCGAGCGTGTAGGGTCGGTTCGGGTGCCGCGCCAGCTGGACGATCTGCCAGGGGGTGAGGTCGCTGAACGTCTTCGCCTGCAGCGAGCGCGCCTTGCGCTCCAGCTTCTGGATCTCCTCGGAGAGGTCGACCCGCCCGCCGGAGAACTCCTTCAGCTCGGCGATCTTCGCCTCGAGCGCGAGGATGGGGCGCTCGAAATCCAGGACGTACGGTGCCTTGGCCATCGACGCGCCTTATAGCACGGCGACGCGCGAACGCACGCCGGGCGACCGGAGGGATCCGGACGCGATCAGCCCTCCCTGACGCGCCGCGCCAGCGCGTCGGGATCGAAGGGCGGCGCGATCCACTCCACGCCCTCCTCCCGCCGCAGCCAGATCACCTGGCGCCGCGCGTACCGCCGGTGTGCCACCTGGACCCGGCGGATCGCCTCGTCGAGCGGGATCTCGCCGCGCAGGCAGGCCGCCGCCTCGGCGTAGCCGATGGGAAGGCGGGGCAGCGCGTCGGCGAAGCGCTCCCGCAGGGCGCGCGCCTCCTCGAGCAGGCCCCCCCGGAACATCTCCACCACCCGTGCATCGATGCGCCGGTGCAGCTCGGCCCGCGCCGGATGGAGCGCCAGGATCCGGGCCCGGTGGCGCACCGGCCGGAAGCGGTGCGCCGCGAAGATCTCCGACTGCGTCCGCCCCGCGCCGGCCATCTCCAGCGCCCGGACGATCCGGACGAGGTCGTTCGGCCGGATGCGGCCCGCGGCGTCCGGATCGAGGGACGAGAGCCGCGCGTGCAGGGCCGGCCGCCCCAGGCGCGCCGCCTCCTCCTCCAGCCGGGCCCGCAGCTCCGGGTCCCGGCCGGGCGCGTCGGCGACGCCGTGGAGCAGCGCCCTCAAGTAGAGGCCGGTGCCCCCCGCCACCACAGGGAGCCGGCCGCGCGCCGCGATCGCGACGATGGCCGCGTCGGCCAGCGCCACCCAGCGCGCCGCGTCCATCCCCTCCCCCGGCTCGGCCACGTCGAGCAGATGGTGGGGCACGCGGGCCCGCTCCGCGGCGCTGGGCTTGGCGGTGCCGACGTCGAGCCCGCGGTAGACCTGCTGGGAGTCGGCCGAGACGATCTCGCCGCCGAGCCGCTCCGCCAGCGCCAGGGCGAGCGCGCTCTTCCCGGACGCGGTCGGCCCGGCGATGACGAGGAGCGCCTCCACCGGGAAGGGACCGCGGCGTCCGCTACGGGCCCCCGGTGCCGACCGGGCGAGCCGACGCGCCCTGCCGCGGGCCGCGGAGCGGGGCGGCCGGCTCCACCACCGCCGGGGGCCGGACGCCCAGGCTGGCCTGCACCTCGGCCACCAGGAACTGCGCGGCGTCCTTGGCGTACCCGCGCTCGATGCGGAGGACGACGCCGTCCCGGTCCACCAGGAAGAGCGAGGGAAGCGGGGCCTGCTCGCCCAGGTAGCGGCGCGCCAGCACGTTGAACCGATCCGACAGGACCGGGTAGGTGACGCGGTTCGCCACGAGCAGCCTGCGGGCGGCG
>DATIUR010000317.1:0-5838 GCA_035466675.1 Anaeromyxobacteraceae bacterium
GCTACGCCGGGAGGCCCGCCTTCGGCGCGCCGTTCCAGCTCCGCTACGCCGACGAGGACGCGCTCTCCTGCCCGCTGCTCCCCTGGAGCGACACGCCTCCGGCGTGCGACGCGGCCTGCCGGGCCGGATGCGAGGCGCTCGTGCTCGCCCGGAAGGCCCGCCGGCTCTACTACACGGCCGACCGGTGCCCGGACCCCGCCGCGGCCCTCGCCAACGGCGGCGTCGATCCCTGCCAGACCTACGGATGGGATCGCCTGGCCTTTCCGCACCCGACCGGCCCGGTTCTCGCGTTCCAGGTGGCCACCGTGCCCCGCAGGCTCACGGACGGCTCGCTCGACCCGACCCCCCTGCTGCGCGGGGCGGTCGTCCTGCTCACCACCACGAGCGGCATGAGCCCGGCCGGCAGGGTGCCGCTCTCCTCGAGCGGCACCAAGCAGGCCGCCGAAGCCCCGGCCGACGCGGCCGCCTTCGATCGGAGCACCATCCCGGGCAAGGAGGCGGAGGGTGTACGCTTCTACGTCCCCTACGGGGGCGATCTGGTGCTCGGCTTCGACCCCGCCGTGGGCGCGAGCCAGGTGAGCGTGATCCGCTGAGGGTCGCACATTGGAGCGCACATCCCCCTTCTGCTAGCGTCGGGGGGTGAAGACGACCCGCCCGATCCCCATCGCCGATCACCTCTGGGAAGCGCTCGAGCGGATGGCGGAGCAGATGGGGAGCGACCGCGAGGCGCTCGTGAACGAGGCCCTGCACGCCCTGGCCCGCATGCACGGCTACGTGCTGCCCGCCGGGGCGGTGACGCCCACCGGGCAGCGCCCGCCCCCCCCGCCCCCCATCCACCCGGACGACCGCGCCCGCCGCGAGGTGGCGGAGCGCGTGCTGGAGCAGGCGGCCGCGCTGGAGCGGGACCTGCACGAGGCGACCCCGCCGGGCGATTCGGTTCCGCCGCTGTCCGGGCCGACCGGGCCGGCGCTCTTCCTGGTCGGCGACGGGGGCGAGCTGGGCCGGGTCGGCAAGGACCGGTTCGTGATCGGCCGGGGGAAGCACTGCGACCTGGTGATCGACTCGAGCAAGGTCTCGCGCGAGCACGCCGCCATCGTCCGGGAGGGCGACGCCTGGTTCATCGAGGACCTGGGATCGTCGAACGGGACCTGGCACCAGCGGGCCCGCATCCAGCGGCGCCAGATCCAGGACGGCGACGAGTACTTCATCTGCTCCGAGCGCGTCCGCTGCGTGCTGCGCTGATCCCCGCCGGCTCGCCCATGCGCGTGCGCCGCGGGCCTCGGGGCGGTATCGTTCCAGCCCCGCATGCCGACGCTCACCCTCATCGACGGGTCCGGCTTCATCTTCCGCGCCTACCACGCCATCCCGCACCTCTCCACCACGCGGGGCGTCCCCACCAACGCCGTCCTGGGATTCACCACCATGCTGCTCAAGGCGCTGCGCGAGCACGCGCCCACCCACGTGGTGCTGGTCTTCGACGCGGGCCGCCGCTCCTTTCGGCACGACATCGACCCCGAGTACAAGGCGAACCGGCCGGAGGCGCCGGACGACCTGGCCTCCCAGTTCCCGCTGGTGCGCGAGGTGGCCCGGGCCCTCTCCGTCCCGGTCCTGGAGGAGGCCGGCTACGAGGCCGACGACATCATCGGAACCCTGGCCTGCCGCGCGCGCGAGCACGGCTGGGAGGTGGTGGTCGTCACCGGGGACAAGGACTTCGCCCAGCTGGTGGACGGGAAGCTCTCCCTCTACGACCCCATGGCGGAGGCCAGCGGCCGCGGCGGCTGGACCGGGCCGGCGGAGGTGGAGAAGAAGCTCGGCATCCGGCCCGACCAGGTGGTCGAGTTCATGGCCCTCCTCGGGGACAAGGTCGACAACGTGCCCGGCATCCCGGGGGTGGGCGAGGTGACCGCGGCCGCCCTGGTGCGGGCGTTCGGCTCGGTGGAGGCGATGCTGGCGCGCCCCGACGAGATCCCGAAGGCGGTCGCGCGGGGCGGGGAGAAGCTGAAGGAGAAGATCGTCGCCAACGCCGAGCGCATCCGCACGAACCGGAGGCTCGTCTCCCTGAAGTGCGACCTCGCCCTGCCGTTCGCGCCCGAGTCGTTCGACCGGCGGCCCCCGGACGAGGCGCGGGCCCGCGCCCTCTTCTCCGACCTCGAGTTCTCGAGGCTGCTCAAGGACCTGCCGGCGCCGCCGCCGACCCTCCGGACCGAGCGGATCGAGGTCGTGACCGGGCGCGCCGCGCTCGACGCGGCGGTGGCGGCGCTCGCCGCGGCGGGGCAGGCGGGCGTCAAGCCGGTGCTGGCCGGCGAGGCCCCCCGGACCGATCCGGTGGTCGGGATCGCGCTGGCCGGAGGGGGGCGCGCCTGGTACGTGCCCATCGGCCACCGCTACCTGGGCGCCCCGGCGCAGCTCGGCGCGGGGGAGGTGCGCGACGCCCTGCGCCCGCTGGTCGAGGGCGACGTGCCGGTGCACGCCCACGGCGCCAAGGAGGCGATCCACGCCTTCGCCCGGCTCGGCCTCGCCTTCCGGGGACCGGGGGTGGACACGGAGCTCGCCAGCCAGCTGCTGCTGCCCACGCGGCGCGAGCACGCCCTGGCCGACGTGGCGCGCGAGCGGGTCGGCAGCGAGCTGCCGCGGGACCCGAGCGGCGGGGACGCGGCGCGCCGCTCCGAGCGGATCCCGCTGGAGGGGCTGGAGGTGGAGCGGGTGGGTGCCTGGGCGGGCGCCGGGGCGGCCGCCCTCGTCGATCTCGCCCCGGCCCTCCTGCGGGCCCTGGAGGACCAGGGCCTCGGGCCGATCTACCGCGACGTGGAGCGCCCGCTCGTGCCGGTGCTGGCGGACATGGAGCGGGTCGGCATCGCGGTGGACCGCGCCGCCATGGAGGGGATGAGCGCCGAGTTCGGCCGCGCCATGGAGGAGCTCGAGGCCCGCATCCACGCCGAGGCGGGGCACGCCTTCAACGTCGCCTCGACGCGGGAGCTGGGGCAGGTGCTCTTCGAGGAGCTGCGCCTGCCGGTGCTGAAGCGGCTCAAGACCGGCCCCTCCACCGATCAGGACGTGCTGGAGAAGCTGGCCGAGCAGCACGCGCTCCCCCGGCTGGTGCTCGAGCACCGCTCCCTGGCGAAGCTCAAGGGCACCTACGTGGACGCGCTTCCCCAGCTGGTGGACCCGCACGACGGGCGGATCCACACCACCTTCCACCAGGCCGGGGCGGCCACCGGCCGGCTCTCCTCGTCCGACCCGAACCTCCAGAACATCCCGGTCCGTACCGAGCTCTCCCGCCGGATCCGCGCCGCCTTCGTGGCTCCGCCCGGGCGGCGGGTCCTGTCGGCCGACTACTCGCAGATCGAGCTCAGGATCCTGGCCCACTTCTCGGACGACCCGGCGCTGATCGAGGCCTTCCGGCGGCGGGAGGACGTGCACACCCGCACCGCGGCGGAGACGTTCGGGGTCGCGCCGGAGGCGGTCACGCCGGACCAGCGCCGGGTCGCCAAGGTGCTCAACTTCGGGATCGCCTACGGGCTCTCGGCCTTCGGGCTGTCGCAGCGGCTCGACCTGCCGCCCGCCGAGGCGCAGGCCATCATCGACCGCTACTTCGCGCGCTACGCCGGCGTCCGCCGCTGGATCGACGAGGCCGTCCGGGAGGCCCGGAGCAAGGGCGAGTCGCGCACGCTCTTCGGCCGCCTGCGGGCCATGCCGGAGATCGGGGCGCGCAACCCCGGGCTGCGCATGGCGGCGGAGCGCACCGCCATCAACACGCCCATCCAGGGGACGGCCGCGGACGTCGTCAAGATCGCCATGCTGCGCGTGCACGCGGCGGTGGCGGCGGCGGGCCACGACGCCCGCCTGCTCCTGCAGGTGCACGACGAGCTGGTCCTGGAGGTGGCCGAGCGCGAGGTGGAGGCGGTGGGGGCGACGGTCCGGCGCGAGATGGAGGGAGCGGTGGCGCTGAAGGTGCCGCTCGAGGTGGAGGTCGGCCACGGCCGCAGCTGGGCCGAGGCCCACTGAGCGAGGGGCCGGCGGCTACTCGTCCAGGGCCCGCCTCCGCGGCACGAACTGGACCGGATCGGGGGCGGGCTCGCGGAAGGCGTCGAGCAGCTTCACGTGGCTCTCCACGTGCGTGCGGATGGCCGCCTCGAACTGGACCCGCTGGCGCTTCAGCTCGTTGATGTCGTCCACGATCTGGAGGAAGCGCCCGTGCGCCCCCTGGACGATCTTCTCGGCCTGCAGCTCGGCGTCGGAGAGCATGATCTCCGCCTCCTTGCGGGCCGCCTCGCGGATCTCCTCCGAGGCCTTCTGGGCGGTGACGAGCGTCTCCTGGAGGGCGCGCTCGCGGCTCCGGTGCTCGGCCACCTCGTCGCGCAGGCGCGCGGTCTCGTCGCGGAGGGCCATGGTCTCCTTCACCAGCGCCTCGAACTCGACGGCCACCAGGCCGAGGAAGGCCTCCACCTCCTCGCGGTCGAAGCCGCGCAGCGCACGGCGGAAGTGCTTCTGCGTGATGTCGAGGGGGGTGATGTTCATGGCGCGCTCCGGCAGGCGATCATCGCCTACCGGGTGGCGCCTGTCGAATTCGCACCTGCGCCCACATCGGGCGCGGCGTAGCCGCGATCGATGGGCCAGAGGCGGCCGGTGGCCACGTCCATCAGCGCCGAGTGCACCGGGATCCCGCGCGGCAGGAACGGCGCGGCGCGGATGGCGGCCACCGTCTCGGCCAGGGCCAGGTCCTGGTCGCGGATCAGGCCGAAGAAGGCGCCCAGGTCGCCGTAGGGGGCCGGATCCACCCCGCGCGCCCGCATGGCCTCCGCCACGTCCTCGGGCCTCAGCTTGGTGACGCCGCAGTCCGTGTGGGCCAGGACCAGGACCTCCTCGCAGCCGTTCACGTAGACGGTGGCGGCGAGCGATCGGAGCGCCTCCGAGCCGGGCGCGATGTGCGCCCCCGGGAGCCTCAGGGCCACCGCCTGGCCGCGATCGACCCCCAGCGCCTCCGGGAAGAGGCGGGTGAGGCGGGGGTCGACGCAGGTGACGATGCACAGGCGCCGGTTCGCCCGGAAGGTGCCGACCGCTCCGGTCCGCAGGGCGTGGCGGTTCGCCTCGAGCAGCTCGTCGAGCAGGGTCACGAGGCGCCCACTCTGCCAGAGCGCCTGCCGGGCCGGCAACCGGTTCCCGTGCTATCTTCCGCGCCGCCCATGCCCTTCTCGGAGGTCACCGCGCAGGAGCGCGCCGTCCGGATGCTGCGGTCCGCGCTGCGCCGGGGGACGCTCCACCACGCCTACCTCTTCGGCGGCCCGTCCGGGCCGGGCAAGCAGGCGGCGGCGCGGCTCCTGGCGCAGGCGGCCAACTGCGAGGGGGGAACGCCCGGCCCGGGGGGCCTGCGCGAGGATCCCTGCGGGGAGTGCCTGCCCTGCCGGAAGATCGCCCGGGAGATCCACCCCGACGTGATGGTGCTGCGGGAGGAGCGGACCATGGCCCGGGCCGGGACCTGGGAGCCGAGGGGCGGCCGCGCGCCGTCGCCCGACGTGGTGGTGGACCAGGTGCGGGACCTCGTGGACCACCGGCTCGCCCTGAGGCGGTTCGAGGGCCGCCGCCGGTTCGTGATCGTGGATCCGGCCGACGCCATGAACCCGCAGGCGCAGAACGCGCTCCTCAAGACCCTGGAGGAGCCGCCCGACGACACCACCCTGGTGCTGGTGGCCGGGAACGCCGACGCGCTCCTGCCCACCATCCGCTCCCGCTGCCTGCGGATCCCCTTCGCGCCCGGACCGGCCGAGGTGACCGAGGAGGCCCGGGCCGCCGTCCGCGCCGCGGCGGCGCTCGATCCGGACGACGCGCTCGGATGGCTCG
>DATIUR010000318.1:0-6599 GCA_035466675.1 Anaeromyxobacteraceae bacterium
CGCTGCCGCCGCCGCGGGGGCGGCCAGGGGCCTGGTCGGGGCGGCCGGGGGCGCCTGACGCCTGGCGGGGTGGAACGGCGCCGGCGCGGGAACGCGGCCGGGTGGGACCGCTAGGCGACCGCGCCGGCCGGGTGGTGGAGGTGCACGCCGCCCTGCTCGCGGAGGACGTGCGGCCGCGAGTGCCAGCCGCAGGTGCGGCACACGCTGCGGGCGCTGCCGGGGCGGATCCGGATGGAGAGGACCCCGCCGCAGAGCAGGCAGCCGGCCTCGAGGTCGAGGTCGGGGGCGTCGAGGCGGGGCATCTCGGCGAGCTTCACGTCCTCTTGATAACGCCGGATCCCGGGCTGGCAAGTCGGTCGCCCGGCCGGCCGAGGCGCACCAGCCCGGACCGGTCCCGCGGCCGGGGGCGGCAGCCGTCCCCGGCGCAGCCGTGGCAGAACCCCTTGCGCTTCCAGACGGAGCGGTAGAGGAGCCAGAAAGCGCCGGCGAGGATGAGCGAGGCGATGGCGATGTCGGCGGGTCCCATCTCAGCCTCCGAGTCCGAGCAGCCGCCCGCCCTGGTGGACGACGAGCGCCGCGCTCCAGGCGAGCGCGGTCTGGTACAGGAACGCCACCCCGAACCACTTCCAGCCTCCGAACTCCTGGCGCATGGCGATGGCCACCACCACGCACGGCATGTAGAGGAGGACGAAGACCATGAAGCCGAAGGCGGTCAGCGGCGTGAACGCCCCGCGGATCGCCCGTTTCAGGGGCGTCTCGCCCTTCTCCTCCTCCTCGAACGACATCGAGGAGATCCCCATCGTGGAGACGACGTTTCCGAGCGACTCCCGGACCGCGCGGCCGAACGACGCCCCGATCTCCCGGAGGTCCTCGGCGAGCGTGGGCGTCTCCTCCTCGGCCACCGGCTCGGGCGCGTAGATCTCGGCCATGGTCCCGACCACGATCTCCTTCGCGATGACGCCGGTGACGAGGGACGAGGCCGCCTCCCAGGTGCCGAAGCCGAGCGGCGCCAGCGCGGGCGCCATCACCTGTCCGGCCCTTCCCAGGAGCGAGTCCCGCTTGTGCTCGACGCCCCAGGGGAGGTTCAGGAGGAACCAGACGATGACCGAGACCGCCAGGATGTAGGTCCCGGCCTTGAAGAGGAAGTGCTTCCCCTTCTCCCAGGTGTGAATGCACACGCTGCGGAACGACGGCATCCGGTAGGGCGGAAGCTCCATGATGAAGGCGGGCGCCTCTCCCCGGAAGAGCGTTCTCTTGAAGAGGACGCCCATGGCGATGGCGAGCGCGATCCCGATCACGTAGAGAGACCAGATCACGGTGCCGGGACGTTCCGGGAAGAACACCCCCACGAAGAGCACGTAGACGGGCAGCCGCGCCCCGCAGGACATGAGCGGGATGAGGAGGGCCGTGAGCGCGCGGTCGCGCCAGCTCTCCAGCGTCCGCGTGGCGTAGACGCCCGGGACGTTGCAGCCGAAGCCGAGCACCATGGGGATGAACGACTTCCCGTGGAGGCCCATGGCGTGCATGGCCCGGTCCATCACGAAGGCGGCCCGCGCCATGTAGCCCGAGCCCTCCAGGAAGGTGATGAAGAACATCATCGCGAAGATGACCGGCACGAACACCAGCACGAAGCCGACGCCGGAGACGACGCCGTCGTTCACGAGCGAGGTGGTCCAGTCCGGCGCTCCGATCGCGCCCAGGATCGCCGCCGCCCACCGCTTGAGCGGGCCGTTCGTCATCGCGTCGATCCAGTCGCCGAAGGGGGCGGACAGGTCGAAGGTGAGCTTGAAGACGAGCCACATGGCGGCCAGGAAGATGGGGATGCCCAGGAACCGGTTCAGGACGATCCGATCGATGCGCTCGGTCAGCTCGGCCCTGGGGATCTTCGGCCTCTCCAGCACCTCGCGGGTGAGACCGGCAGCGAGGGCGTAGCGCGCCTCCGCCACCAGCGACTCGACGTCCTCGCCGTGGGCGGTGCGGAGGTGGCGGAGCGGCCCCTCCAGGAGCGCGGCCCGGTCGAAGCCCGTCTCCTCCAGCACGCGCGCGTCGCCCTCCACGAGCTTCAGCGAGAGCCACCGGAGCGGGAAGCGCCCGGCCAGGTCGGGGCGGGTCTTCTCCACCAGGCCGGCGACGGCCAGGGAGGCGCCGTCCACGTCCGGACCGTAGCCGAGGACGGCGGGGCCGCCCCCCCGGGCGCCCTCGGCCGCCTCCACCACCGCCGCCAGCAGGTCGTCGAGCCCCTGCCGCTTCGTCGCCGAGGTGGGGACGACGCGGATCCCGAGCCGCTCCTCGATGGCCCGGACGTCGATGCGGTATCCCTTCGCCTCCGCCTCGTCGTGGATGTTGAGGGCCATCACCACCGGGATGCCCAGCTCGAGGAGCTGCACGGTGAGGTAGAGGTTCCGCTCCAGGTTGGTCGCGTCCACCACGTCCACGATCACGTCGGGCCGGTCCAGGGTGAGGTGGTCGCGCGCGACGATCTCCTCCTGCGACCAGGGGGAGAGCGAGTAGGTCCCCGGGAGGTCCACCAGCCGGATGGGCCGCCCCGCGTGTTCGAAGGCCGCCTCCTTCTTCTCCACGGTCACGCCCGGCCAGTTGCCCACCTGGAGCCGGGTCCCGGCGATGGCGTTGATGAGCGTGGACTTGCCGGAGTTCGGGTTGCCCGCCACGGCCACGGTGACCGGGCGGGCCGGCAACGGAGACGGCTCGGGGGACCTCATCTTCACGCTGACGCTCACGGCATCACCTCCACCGCGATCCCCTCCGCCTCCTTCTTGCGCAGGGAGAGGCTGTAGTTCCGGATGCGCACCTCGATGGGGTCGCCGAGCGGCGCCACCTTCTGCACCTCCACGGCCTCGCCCGGGAGGACGCCCATGTCCATCAGGCGCCGCCTCATCGGGCCGACGGCGCCCACCGCCGTGATCCGCGCCCGCTCGCCGGGCACCAGCTTCGCAAGGTTCGTCATCGCGATGTCCTCACCTGGATCCTCATCGCCACGCCGCGGTCCACGGCGATGCGCGACTCGTCCACCTTCACGAGAAGCGGAGCCGTCCGGCCGCTCAGCATCCGGACGCGCTTGCCGACGCGGAGGCCCAGCTCCTCCGCGCGGGACCCGGCCGCCTCCTCGAGCTTCGCCGCGACCGCGACGATCTCGCCGTCTTCCCCATCGCCCAGGAGCCCCAGCGGCATCATGGTCGCCCCCCTCACATCGACCGCGCGAGCTGGAGGGAGAAGACGGGCGACGCGGAGCCTCCCAGCGGGAGGAGGGCGCCCGCCATGAGGGTGGTCCGCTCCCCCAGCGCGAGCTTCAGCGTCGGCCCCGCCGTCAGGGCCACCTCACCCGACCCGACCTCCGCGACGACCTCGGCCAGGGCCCGCCACCGCTCGCCCAGCGCCAGCGCGGCCGAAGCGCCAGCGTGGAGGTGCGGCGACCAGCTGCGGATGCCGGAAGCCACGCTGGCCGAGGCACGGAGGGCCAGCGGCCCGACGGCGCGGATGGCGCCCAGCCCGACCCCCACCTCGGTCTCGGAGAGCGAGTGGGTCGAGCCGTAGAGGTCGAGGGAGGCGGCGAGGCCGATCCGTCCGCCCTCCGGCGAGCGCAGGAGGACCTTGAGGGCGGCGCCGGGCGCGTCGAGCCCCAGCTCGCCGCCCGCCGCCAGCCCCACGTCCGCGGTGAAGCCGACCCGCTCCCCGAGGGCGACGGCCAGCTGCACCCGCGGGTACGCCGTCAGCGAGGCCTCGCCGGTGGCCGGGTCGGGCTCGCCCTCCGCCAGGACGACGGACAGGTTCACGTCCCGCCCGCCGGGCGGGAGGGTGTCGCAGAGGAAGTGCGCTTCCGCCACCAGCTCCGGCTCCTGCGAGCGGGCCAGGAGGGGAGCGAGCACGGCGGCCGCCGCGAGCAGGAGGAGGAGGATGCGGCGTGTGCGGCGGACGGTTCCGGTGCTGCAGCAGGGCGGGCTCATCTCGGCGGGCCTCCGGTGCGAGGGTGCGGCCCCGCGGCCGTCGCGGGTGCCGGGACTTCGATGTTGCGAAACGTTCGCAAGATTGGAGGACGATACGAGGTCTCATAGGGGCCTGTCTTTGACTGCGATCAAGCAGCCGTCCGCAGAGGCGATGAACTGCTGGGTTAGGCAGCAACATCAAATACTTACGCACGCGCCGGGCATTCCAAGGCACACGAACCACGGCCGGACGAACGGACGAACGCGGGACCGAATCTCACCAAGCGCCGCGCCGAGGACCGATCAGGGCGCCGGGTAGCAGCACCAGACCTCGCCGAGCCCGGGATCGAACCACGAGGTGCACACGTCCCGGCCCACGCCGCACAGGTCGGCGCCGCAGTCGTGCAGGTCCTCCCAGTTGCGGGTCGAGCTGCATTCCTGGACGACGTTCCCGCGGCAGCGGAGGTCCCCGGTGGAGCACATGTCGCAGCCGCACAGGACCACCGCGGCCGCCGCGGCGATCCGGAGCGCTCGAGCCGACACGCGTGCGCTGGTCCGTCGCAGCATGGGCCCTCCCCGGGCGCGCCTCTCGCGATCGAGGCTCCCCCGACGACTACGCCGTTCCGCCGGCCCGGTCAACGCCCGCGCGCCTCACCGGGCGGGTCGGCGCGCACCGGGCCGGCGCACGCTCCTTCCGGTTGCCGCGTCGCGGGGGGCGCCGTACCCTACGCGCCCGTGATCGAGGTCCGCGGGCTCCACAAGCACTATCGCGTGCACCGGCGGCCCCCGGGGCTCGGAGCCGCCTTCCGCTCGCTCTTCCGGCGGAGGTACGAGCTCGTCCGCGCGGTGGACGGCATCGACTTCTCGGTGGCCGAGGGGGAGCGGGTGGGCTTCCTCGGCCCGAACGGCGCGGGCAAGACCACCACCCTCAAGATCCTCTCGGGCCTGCTCCACCCCACCGCCGGCGAGGTGACCGTGGCGGGGCACGTGCCCCGCCGGCGCGAGGTGGAGTTCCTGAAGACCATCACCCTGGTCATGGGCCAGAAGCAGCAGCTCCTCTGGGACCTGCCGCCCGCCGAGACCTTCGCCATGAACCGTGCCATCTACGACGTCCCCCGGGCGCGCTTCGAGGAGACGCTGCGGGAGCTGGTGGACCTGCTCGAGATCGGCGACCTGCTCGGCAAGCCCACCCGGCAGCTCTCCCTGGGCGAGCGGATGAAGTGCGAGCTGGCGGCCGCGCTCCTCCACCGTCCCCGCGTGCTCTTCCTGGACGAGCCCACCATCGGGCTCGACGTCTCCATGCAGGCCACGGTGCGTGGCTTCGTGAAGGCCTACAACGAGCGGTACGGCGCGACGGTCCTGCTCACGAGCCACTACATGGAGGACGTGGTGCAGCTCTGCCCGCGGGTGGTGGTGATCGACCGCGGCCGGCTCATCTACGACGGGGATCTCCGGGCGCTCTCCCGGGAGGTCCGGCTGGAGAAGCGCATCGTCGTCCGGCTCGGGGACGTGGCCGGCGGCGCGGACCTGGCGCACCTCGCCCCGCTGGTGGCCCGGGAGGAGGGACAGGCCACCTTCCAGGTCCCCGCCGAACAGGTGTCGGCCACCGTGGCGCGCCTGCTCGCCGCCCTGCCCGTGACCGACCTCACCGTGGAGGACCCGCCCCTCGAGGAGGTCCTCTCCGAGCTGTTCCGCGCCTCGCGGAAGGCTACCGGTTGAACGGGCAGGCGCCGCCGGCGCACTCGCGGTTGTCGCCCGACCACTGGCAGGAGGGGCCCGCGGACGGCATCTCCACGGCCAGGTGCTCGCGGGCGAAGCGGGCGGCCGCCAGGATCGAGAGCAGCGCGTCGCGCTTGCAGCAGCGGGCCGAGTCCACCTGGCCCACCAGGGTGAGCGCGCGGGCGGTCATCCGGTTGGCGAGACCGCGCTCCTTCCCCTTGACCGGCGACGAGCCGGTGGCGATGGCCACGAACGTCCCGGCGCCGATGGCGGCCCCGCAGGCGCCCTGGATCCCGCAGAAGCCGCCCCCCATCGGCCCCGAGCGCCTCCGCGCCTCGGCCACCCGCTCGGCCCGCCTCGCCCCCTCGCCCCGCGCGTTCGAGAAGGCCGCCAGGAGCACCGCCGGGACGAGGAAGTGGTGCTCCGGACCGTGCAGGCTCAGGGCCGGGTGGCGCATCAGGCGGAGCGCGAGCGCCACCGGGTCGCGCTCCTCGCTCGTGGCGCAGGTGCGCTCGATCACGTCCTTGGCCGACCCGGAGTGGCAGGCGTCGCAGACGAAGTGGCCGGCCCCGCAGCGGGCCGGCGAGTCGTGCTCCGCCGCGCACAGCGCGCAGGCCATCCGCTCCGAGACCGGCAGGTAGACGAGGGCCTCTCCGCAGACCAGGCAGCCGGAGGCGCGCCCGCCCGCCTTCGGCCCCGCCGCCGGATCGGGCTCGCCCGTCCGTTCCCGGGAGCCCTCGCCGCGGAAGAGCCGGAACACGGGCGAAGGAGATACGCCGGGTTCCGCCGCGGCGTCAACCCGCGCCGGCCGGACCCACCGGCCGGCCGGCCCCGGCCAGCACGCGCACGCGGGAACCCTCGGCCAGCGCGAGCCCGTCGCCGCGCGCCTGCGCCCCGGAGATCTCCACCACGTCGCCGCGCAGGAGCGCGCCGAAGGCG
>DATIUR010000319.1:0-13235 GCA_035466675.1 Anaeromyxobacteraceae bacterium
GGCCTGCGGGTCCGGGTCGCCGTCGACGCCGGCCCTGCGGTGGCGGGGAACCTGGCGGGCCCGGGCGGCCTCGAGCTGGCGGCGGTCGGGGAGCCGGCCGAGCGGACCGAGCGCCTGCTCGCCCTGGCCGCGCCGGGCGAGATCCTGGCCGGGGCCGGTCTGCGCGGCCAGCCGGGGCTCGTGGCCGAGCCGGTCGAGGAGATGGGCGGGACGGCGGTCGAGGTGTATCGCGTGGTGGAGTGAGCTCCAGGCTCCGGGCTTCAGGCTTCAGCGGAAGACCTCTGCCGTGGCCCGCAGCCTGTAGCCCGCAGCCTGTAGCCCGCAGCCTGTAGCCTCCAGCCGCGCCATCGCATTCAAGGCGCCACCCGCCGCGCCTCGTCTCCCGCGAGCCGGCCGAGGAGCCGCAGCAGCCCGTCGAGCACCGTGATCGGGTGCGGGGGGCAGCCCGGCACGAACAGATCCACCGGGATCGCCTCCAGCGCGGGCTCCGCCCCGTCCTTCACCGCCGCGCTCCCGCGGAAGACGCCGCCGGAGATGGCGCAGGCGCCCACCGCCACCACGATGCGCGGGGGCGGGACCGCCTGGTAGGTCTTCCGGAGCGCGAGCACCATGTTCTCCGAGACGGGGCCCGTCACCACGACCCCGTCGGCGTGGCGGGGCGAGGCCACGAACTGGATGCCGAAGCGGGAGAGGTCGAACTGGATGTTGCCGCTCGCGTTCAGCTCGGCCTCGCAGCCGTTGCAGCCGGCGGCCGAGACCTGCCGGAGCTCGAGCGAGCGGCCGAAGAGGCGGCGGGCCTTCTCGTCGAGGGCCGCGGCCAGGAGCGGCGCGTCGCCGGACACGACCAGGTCCCGGCGGGACCGCGCCGAGAGCCGGTGGTCCCTGGTGAAGGCGATCGCGCCCGGCGGGCAGGCCTGGGCGCAGGCGCCGCAGAAGAGGCAGCGGCCCAGGTCCACGGCCATCGAGCGCCTGCCCGCGTCCCGGATCGCCTCGGTCGGGCACGCCTCGGCGCAGGCGTCGCAGCCGTCCGCGCACCTCGACGGGTCGGCCACCGGCCGCCCGCGGAAGCGCTCGGGGAAGCGCGGCGGGCCGTCGGGGAAGGCCACGGTCTGCCGGCCGTACCGGAGGCGGAACTCGAGGATGTCGATCACAGGTCGTGCCCCGCGTAGGAGAGGTTGAAGCTCTTGTTGCAGAGCGGGAAGTCGGAGATCTGGCCCCCGCGCAGCGCCAGGGCGAGGCCCATCCAGCCGTGGAAGGAGGGGTCCTTCACCTTGTACCGGGCGAAGCGCCCGCCGCGGCCGGTGACCGCGACGTGGGCGATCTCGCCGCGCCACCCCTCCACCATCGACACCACCAGCGCCTCCGGCGCGAGCGGACCGACCTCGGCGCGCACCTCGCCGCCGGGGAGGCTCTCGAGCTGGCCGGCCGCGAACTCGACCGACCGCTCGGACTCGAGCAGGCGCACCCAGGCGAGGGCCAGCACGTCGCCCGAGTCGCCCAGGACCACCGGCACGTGCGCGAACCGGTAGATGCCGAACGCGTGATCGCGGCGGACGTCGCGGTCCACGCCGCTGGCGCGCGCGGACGGGCCGACCATCCCGAGGGAGAGGGCGGCCTCCCGCGAGACGGTGCCGGTGCCCTCGAAGCGCGCCCGGGCCGAGGGGGAGTCGAAGAGCAGGCCGGCCGCCCCCTTCACCTGGGCGAGCGAGCGCCGGATCCGCACCGCCAGCGCGCGCGCCGCGTCCGGGGCGAGATCGAAACGGACGCCGCCCGGCACGACCAGCGACCGGCCGAAGCGGTTCCCGCAGATCTCCGCCAGGGCGTTCAGGAAGTCGGCCCGGAGCGCGCCGCAGTACGAGGCGGTGGGGAGGAACCCGACGTCGCCGGCCAGCGCGCCCAGGTCGCCCACGTGGTTCGCCACGCGCTCGAGCTCCAGCGCGACGCCGCGCAGCGCCATGGCGCGCGCCGGCGGCGCCTTCCCGGAGAGGGCCTCGACCGCCTTGGCGTAGGCGATCGCGTGCCCCACCGCGCTGTCGCCGGCGATCGACTCGGCCAGCGCCATCGAGCGCCGGTCGGGCCCGGCGGCCAGCATCGTCTCGACGCCGCGGTGCTGGTAGCCGAGCACGATCTCGAGGTGGAAGACCTCCTCGCCGTGGCACTGGAAGCGGAAGTGGCCCGGCTCGATGATCCCGGCGTGCACCGGGCCCACCGCCACCTCGTGCACCTCCTCGCCCTCGACCGCGTGGAACGGGTACTCGCCGGGGAGCGTGGCGGCCGGGGCGGCGCGGCCGAAGGCGTCGGGGCCGGGCCGGTGCGGCCGCTCGAAGCGCACCGGCTTGAGCCAGGGGTGGCCCTCGGGCACGACCCCGTACTGCTCCGCCAGCTCGCGCTCGAAGAGCTGCGCCGAGGGGATCTCCGCCGAGAGCGCGGGATAGGCGCGGTCCACCAGCGCCGAGAGGAGCCCCAGCTTCCCCTCCGGGTCGTCGGCCAGCACGGCGGTGACGAGCACCTTGCCGCCGTCGGCGGGGCGGCCGAAGAGGGCGACCAGGCGGCCGCCCGCCTCCACCACCCCGACGACGAGGGAGCGGAAGCGCGCCACCGGGAGCACCGGCACGGCGCGGGCGTCCACCGCCTCGCCGTTCCAGCTCTCCAGGACGTCGGCGCCGCCGCGGCGGCGGCCGTGGGTGGGCTCGGTCATCTCGTCACTCCCAGCTCGTCCCGCCGACCAGGCCCGCGGCGGACGTGAAGAGGTCGCGCAGCCCGTCGGGCAGCCAGAGGCCCAGGGCCAGCACCAGGAGGAGGAGCGCCAGCGGCGGCCCGGCGCTGAGCCAGCCGTCGCCCGTGCCCGGCACCGACGGAGCGTCGCCGGGGTCGCCCTGCACGATGCCCAGGACGGTCGAGCCCATGCCCACGAAGATGACGGCCAGGAAGGCCAGGAAGAGCCCGCCCACCACGAAGCGCCCCGCCCCCACGGCGCCGTACAGGATGGCGAACTCGCTGAAGAACGGCGCGAAGGGCGGCGATCCGGTCACGGCCAGGAAGCCGGCCAGGAAGAGGGTCCCGGAGACGGGCAGCCGCCGGGCCACGCCGCGCACCTCGTCGGTGAGCTTCGACCCGTAGGCGCGGTGGATGTTCGCGGCGGAGAGGAAGAGCACGCCCTTGGTGAGCCCGTTGTTCACGGTGTGGAAGAAGGCGCCCGCGGCGGCTCCGCCGCCGATCCCGATGCCGATGGCGAGGATGCCCATGTGCTCGACGCTCGAGTAGGCCAGCATCCGCTTGAAGTCGCGCTGGCGGACCATGAAGACGGCGGCGAGCGCCATGGAGAGGAGCCCCATCGACACGAGCGCGTCTCGGGCGAAGGCGTCCTCGCCGGCCGCCCGGGCCACCCGGAAGACGCGGGAGATGGAGAGGAAGGCCAGGTTGGTGACGCCGCCCGCCAGGATCGCGCCCAGCAGGCCGGGCGCCTCGCCGTAGGCGTCCGGCTTCCAGGAGTGGAGGGGGGCGAGGCCCATCTTGGTGCCGTAGCCCACGAGCAGGAAGACGAAGGCGGCGCGCACCCAGGGCCCGGACAGCGCCGGCCCGGCCGCCACCAGGTCCTCGACCAGCAGGGAGCGCGGCCCGCCGGGGCCGGCGCCGGAGAGCGCCAGGAAGAAGGTGCCCATCAGGGCCAGCGCGATGCCGAGCGAGCAGATGAGCAGGTACTTCCAGGCCGCCTCGAGCGAGCGGGCGCTGTGGTTGAAGTAGATGAGCGGCGCGGTGGCGAGCGTGGTGAGCTCGATCGCCACCCAGGAGAGGCCGAGGTGGTGCGAGAGCGCCACGGTGGTCATGGCCGAGAGCAGGACCAGGAGCCCGCCCACGAAGACCCGGTTGTCGCGATCGGCCCGGCGGCGCAGGTAGCCCTGCGCGTAGATCGCGGCGGCCACGGAGAGCAGGGTGACGGTGAGGAGGATCACCGCGCCCATCGCGTCGAGGGCCAGCCAGGCGCCGGGGCGGTCGGGGACCGGCGCGACCAGCAGGGCGGCGACCCCGGCGCCGTGGACGAGCGCGCCCGCCAGGAGCGCCAGGGGCCGGCGCTCGTTCGAGCCGACCGCGAAGGCGACCGCGGCGGCGACCAGGGGAGCGGCGACGACGAGGACGTACATGACGCTCAGTCCTTCAGGGCCGAGAGCTTCTCGGTGTCGAGCGACGAGAACTCGCGGTTGATGTGGAACATCACGATCCCCATCACGAAGACCGCCGCGAAGAGGTCGAGCAGCACCCCCGCCTCGACCATGGTCGGCATGAAGCCGGAGAGGAGGAGCCCGAAGACGAACACGCCGTTCTCCAGGACCAGGAAGCCGAGCACCTGGTTCACCGCCTTGCGGCGGCTCACCACCAGGAGCATCCCGGTCCAGGCGGTGGCGAGCGAGGTGGGCACCAGGAAGGGGTGCGCCGGCACGGGCAGGGGGAGCCTGCCGGAGAAGGCGAAGGCCAGCGCCACGCCGATCCCGCCCAGGACCATCGACGGCACGAAGCCGACCACCGGGGCCATCTCCCGGCGGATGGCCGCCTCCCGGATGGCGCGGAACATGAGCCAGGGGATGACCACGCCCTTGATGGCGAGGGCCCCGCCCGCCAGGAGCACGTAGTGGCCGAGCGGGTGGCCGGCGGGCGCGAGCAGGAGCGGCAGGGCGCCCAGCACCACCCCCTGCATGGCCACCACCCGGATGGAGGCGCCCATGCGGCTCGAGGCGAGCACGAAGAGGTCGATCACCACCACCAGGATGAAGGCGAGATCGAGGAGGGGGGCCATGGGCTCACCGGAGGAGGAGGACCAGCGCGAAGGCGGAGAGCACCGACGCGCCGACCAGGAGCTGGGGAACGCGGACCATGCGCAGCCGGGCCATGACCGACTCGACCACCCCCACGCCCACCGCGAAGGCGAGCACGCCCGCGAGGAAGAGCGCCTCCTGGGCGAGCGCGCCGGTGACGCCGGGCAGGAAGACGATGCGGGAGAGGATGGCCCCGAAGAGGAAGAGCTTCAGGGCCGCCCCGTACTGGACGAGCGCCAGGTCCGGGCCGCCGTGGTCGAGCACCATCACCTCGTGGATCATGGTCAGCTCGAGGTGGGTGCCCGGGTCGTCCACCGGGATGCGGGCGTTCTCGGCCAGCGCCACCACGAAGAGGCTGATGGCGGCGAGGAGCAGCGCCGGCGCGGCGCGCGCCCAGGCGGGGCCCAGGTCCGGACCGAGCATCCCGCCGAGCGAGAGCGAGCCGGTGGCCCGGGCGAGCACGAGCATGACGAGGAAGAGCGCCGGCTCGGCCAGGCTGGCGAAGGTCACCTCCCGCGCCGCGCCCATGCCCTCGAACGACGAGCCGGTGTCGAGCGCGGCCAGGGCGGTGACGAAGCGCGCCAGCCCGAGCAGGTAGGCGAACAGGACGAAGTCGCCGGCGAAGGAGATGGCCGCCGGGGCGCCGCCCATGGAGAGGAGCAGGCCCGCCGAGGCCACGGCGGCGAGGCCGACGACCGGCCCGGCCCGGAACACCCAGGTGGTGGTCCGGCTGTAGACGGCCCCCTTGCGCAGGAGCTTCCACAGGTCGAGGTAGGCCTGCAGGAGCGGCGGCCCGGCGCGGCCGGCGAAGAGCGCCTTGGTCCGGTTCAGGATGCCGAGCAGGAGCGGCGGCAGGACGAGCAGCGCGGCGAGGTGGAGGGCGGTGCGGAGGAGCATGGGCGCGGTCACCGGGCGAACCCCCAGGCGAGCATCGCCACCAGGGCCGCGAGGACGAGGAGGATCTGGAACTGGATGCGGCGCAGGTAGAGGAGGCGCGCGGACAGGGCCACCCAGGCGCAGGCGCGCGCCACCGGGACGATGAGGAGATCGAGCACGGCGTCCGGCACCTCGCTCCGGAACCGCGTCGCCCGCGGGAAGGGGCCCTGGGGCGGGGGCCTCTCCCCGCGCGGCGAGACCACCCAGGAGAACCGCTGCAGGAGCAGGTCCGCGAAGGAGGAGCCGGTGACCTGCATCCGGGCGGTGGGCGCGGCGAACCCGCATCCCCAGGTCTCGACCGGCGCGAGCGCGGGATGGGCGCGCAGCCGCCGGCGGCGGAGGAGCGCCAGGGCCGCGGCGCCGAGGAGGAGCGAGGCCGCCACCGCCCCGATGGCCGCCGCGCCCGAGGAGGCCCGCGCCGACGCCCCGGCCAGGAGGGCCGGATCGACCCTGGCCCACTCCGCCGCCGCCGCGGCGAGCGGCGGCACCACCGCGGAGGGGAAGAGGCCGATGGCCGCGCACAGGGCGGCCAGCAGGGCCATGGGGGCGAGCATGGCGCGCGGCGCCTCGTGCGCCTGCGCGGCGTGCGTGCCGCGGGGCGATCCGAGGAAGACCACGCCCACCACCTTGGCGAAGCAGGCGGCGGCGAGGCCGCCCACCAGGGCCAGCACCGGCGCGCCCACCGCCGCGAAGGCCAGGAGGTCGCCGGCGGGGCGGTCGAGCGCCCCCAGGAACCCGAGGGCCACCAGCCACTCCGAGACGAACCCGTTCAGCGGCGGCAGCCCGCTGATGGCGGCCGCGCCGATCACGAAGAGCAGCGCCGTCCCGCGCATGGTCCGGCCCAGGCCGCCCAGCCGGTCGATCTCGCGCGTCCCGGTGGCGTGGTGCACCGCGCCCGCGCCGAGGAAGAGGAGCGACTTGAAGAGCGCGTGGTTCACCACGTGCAGCGCGCCGCCCGCGAAGCCGAGCAGGACCAGCGCCGGCTCGCCGCGGGCGCGCCCGAGGAGCGCCAGCCCGGCGCCGAGCGCGATGATCCCGACGTTCTCCACGCTGTGGTAGGCGAGCAGGCGCTTCAGGTCGTGCTGGGCGAGGGCGAAGGCGACGCCCAGCACGGCGGAGACGCCGCCCAGGGCGAGGAGGGCGACTCCCCACCAGGCCGGCGGCGCGTCGAAGAGCCCGCTCACGCGCAGGATTCCGTAGAGCCCGGTCTTGATGACCACCCCGGACATGAGGGCCGAGACGTGGCTGGGCGCGGCGGCGTGCGCCGGGGGCAGCCAGAAGTGGAACGGCATGAGGCCCGCCTTCATCCCGAAGCCGACCAGGGCCAGGGCGAAGACGCGCGCGCCGGTCGCCCCGTCTCCCGCCAGGCCCTCCATGGCGGCGAAGTCGAGCGAGCCCGCGGCGCGCCCCAGCAGGGCGAACATCCCGAAGAGCGCCAGCGTGCCGGTGTGCGCCGCCACCAGGTAGAGGAAGGCCCCGTCCTGGGACTCCTTGCGGTCGTGGTCGGTGAGGACGAGGAGGAAGTTCGCGAGCGCCATCACCTCCCAGGCGACCAGGAAGAGGATGGCGTTCGCCGCCGCGACGAGGAGCGTCATGGCGGCCGCGGCCAGGCCGTAGAAGACCTGCAGCCTCACGGCCCGCCCGCCCAGCTCTTCCTGCGGGTGGTAGCGGAGCCCGTAGACCGCCCCGGCGCCGGCCAGGATCGAGACGGGGGCGAGGAACACCGCGGAGAGCCGGTCCAGCCGGAGACCGAGCGGCGGGGAGGCCGCCCCGCCCCCGCCGACGAGGACGAGCAGGGCGGCGCCCACCCCGAGAGCGGCGCCGGCACAGGCGAGCGCGCAGGCCGCGGCCTGGGCGGTCCGCGGCCGGCGGCGGAGGCCGGTGGCGGCGAGGCCGCTGGCGGCGAACAGGGAGACGGCGGCGAGGAGGAGTGCGGTCGTCATGGCCATTGCCGGTGGAGTGGGAGCGTCACGCGGGACCCCCGGAGCGCCGCGCCGCCAGCGCGGCCTCGATGCGCTCGATCTCCGGCACCAGCTCGTCCACGCCCTCGCGCGCCTCGAGCCGGGCGGCGAAGACCGGATCGCGGAGCGCCGAGGCCAGGACCGCCAGCAGGCGCAGGTGCGCGCGGGTGGAGGGGCAGACCAGCGTCACGAGCGTGTGGACCGGCTTGCCGTCGATGGCCCCGAAGTCCACCGGCCGCTCGAGGTAGCAGATGGCCGCCGCGGGGGCCTTCACCCTGAGGACGATCGGGTTCCGGGGATGGGGGATGGCGATGCCGTTCCCGAGCCCGGTCGATCCGAGCGCCTCGCGGGCGAGGAGGACGCGGTGGAGCAGGTCCCGGTCGGCGGTCCGCGGCAGGGGCAGCCGGTCCACCACCTCCCGCAGGACGGCCGACTTGTCGCCGGCGGGGAGGCCGCGGTGGACGCCGCCTGCCCGCACCGCCCCGGAGAGCGCCGGTGCCGCCTCGGGCTCCTCCCCGCCTGCCAGCAGCTCGGCCGAGACGTCCAGGTTCCGCGCGGCGGCGAACTCGAGCAGGTCCACGCGGTTGAAGCGGTACTGGTCGTTGACCCGCCTGGCGGGGAGCTCCCGGGCCCTGAGCCAGCGGTAGAGCGTGGACTCGGAGACGCCCAGGAGGCGGGCCGCGTCGCGTGCCGTGAGCTGCATCGGTTCTTCTTCCGCTCCTTCCCTAGGGCCTGCGCTTCATGCCGAGCACCACGTCCACCGACCGTCCCAGGACGCCGGGCGAGAGCGGCATCCTCAGGATCCCCACCCCGCGCCCCTTCCAGCCGGGCGCCTCCGCCGCGTTCCGCGCGCGCAGGGCCAGCACCGGCGTCCCGGGCCGGACCGCGTCGAGCCGGGCCAGCACCGCGTCGAGGACGGCCGGCTCGACCTCGGGGGCGGCCACCACCAGGGCCACCGGGATCTCGTCGATGGCCACCGACGCCGCGGCCGCGTTGGGGACGCGCAGGAGCGTCAGGTCCTGCCGGAGGGCGAGGTCGGCGAACAGGTCGTCGCTCTCCTGCCCCGGGGGGGCGAGCACCAGCACCGAGGGCGGCGGGCGGGAGGGCACGCCGCAGGCCTCAGCAGGAAGCGGGCCAGGGGCGCGCGAGCCCGGCGGGCGGCCGGTTTCCGCGCGCCGCGCGGTTCCCGGTCCCCTCCCGGCGGCCCGATCATGCCGATCCGGCAGCTCCGGGGTCCCGCCGCCACGCGGCGAGCTTCGTGTAGAGGGTGCGGAGCCCGATGCCGAGGGCGCGCGCGGCGCGGGCCCGGGTGCGGTGGTGGGCGAGGTGGGCGAGCACGATCCGCCGCTCCGCCTCCGCGAGCGTGGCGCCCAGGGGGATGGTCACCGACCCGCCGGCGGGGTCGGCGGGGTCGGCGGGGCGCGGCGCGGCGGGGGAAGGCGGGCGGTCCCGGTCGGCCGTCCCCTCCCGGCTCCGGCGCGGCCGAAGCTCCTCGAAGTCGTCGAGCGTGACGAGGTCGCCGGAGGCGAGCACGCAGGCGCCCTCCACCGCGTTCCGGAGCTCCCGGACGTTTCCGGGCCAGTCGTGCTCCACCAGGCGCCGCATGGCGCCGCGGCCCACCCCGCGGATGGAGGCCCCCGACCGGCGGTTGAAATCGGCGATGAAGGCGTCCACCAGGGCGGGGATGTCCTCGCGCCGCTCGCGCAGCGGCGGGACGACCAGCGTCACCACCTTGAGGCGGTAGTAGAGGTCCTCGCGGAACCGGCCGGCCGCGATGGCCTCCTCCAGGTCGCGGTTCGTGGCGGCCACGATGGAGAGGTCCACCTTCACCTTGGCGGTGCCGCCCACCCGGCGGAACTCGCCGCGCTCGAGCACGCGCAGGAGCTTCGCCTGGGTGGCGACGTCCATGGTGGCGATCTCGTCGAGGAAGAAGGTCCCCCCGTCGGCCAGCTCGAAGAGCCCCTTCTTGCGCTCGTTCGCGCCGGTGAAGGCGCCGCGCTCGTGGCCGAACAGCTCGTTCTCCAGGATCTCGCGGCCCAGGGTGGCGCAGTTCACCGGGACGAACTGGTGCTGGCGCCGGGGGCCGCGCTCGTGCAGGGCGCGCGCGATGAGCTCCTTGCCGGTGCCGCTCTCGCCGAGCAGGAGCACGTTCGACTTGTGGCGGGAGATCTTGTCGATGGCGGCGTACAGCTTCCGCATGGCGGGCGAGGACCCCACGATGCCGATGAGCGCGGTCGGCGAGCCCGCCCGGGCGGGGTCGGAGCGCCCGAGCGCGGCCCGCAGGCGCCGCAGCGCCTCGTCGCCGCCGTGGGGGGGCGGCAGGTAGTCGTCCGCCCCGAGCTGCATGGCGTCCACCGCCTCCTGCACGGTGCCGGAGAGGCCGAGGACCGTGACCGGGGCGTCGCCCAGGCGCGGGGCCGCGCCGGCCACGAGCGCCGCCACCGCGGGCACCCCGAGGGACTGGGCCACGTAGACCGCGGCGAACCGGGACCGGTCCATGGCCGCGAGCGCCTCGCGCTCGCCCCTGGCCTCGACCACCTCGAACCCCGCCCGCCCGAGCGCCGCCGCCACGCCGGGCGCCCCGCCGGGCGCGACCAGGAGGCAGGCCTGGCCCCGCCCCGGTGCGCTTCGCGACATGCCCCCTTCTACTGCCGAAACGGCATTGGCTGCAAGAACGGCAGCCGCCGGCGAGGGAGGCCGGGCGGCCGGGTGCCGGCCCTACGCGGCGGGGGGCGACGCGGTCGCGGCCGGGGGGCCGGCCGGGACGAGCGCGGCCGGGGCCGGCTCGAGCGGCATGGCGATCCAGAGCGCGACGTAGACCAGGATCCCCCACCCTCCGAACAGGACCGAGAGGAGGAAGACGAGCCGGACCGCCGCCACCGGGATGCCGAACCGGTTCGAGAGCCCGCGGGAGATGCCGGCCACGATGCGCCGCTCGCGGGCGCGGGTCCACTCGCGGACGGGCGGGCGCTCGGTCATCCAGCTCGTGCAGGCGGAGCAGCGGGTGGCTCCGAGCGCGTTCTCGGTCTTGCAGTACGGGCAGATCATCGACGGCCTCCTTGCCGGGCACTACGGAGGCCGTCCGGGGCTATTTCGACCCGTCCGGCTCAGCGGCCGAAGAGCCCCACCCAGAACGACTTGTCGCCCTTGAGGGGCACGGTGAAGGAGCGCTTCTTCGGCAGCTGGTACTGCTCGAAGAGCTTCACGAGCTCGTCCGGCGGGACGAGCCGCATCGCCTTCGCGATGATCTTCATCGCCTTGGAGGGCGCCTCGGGCCCCTTCCCCCCGGGGAGCTGGAGCACCACCGAGCAGGTGCCCCGGTCGGCCAGCCACTCGGCCACCTTGCGCACCAGCACCTCCGGGTGGAGGTACTCGAGGAGGAGCGCCGCGTGGACGAGGTCGAAGCTGCCCGGCGGCGAGCGGAACCTCTCGGCCTCCCCCTGGTACAGCTCGAGCCTCGGCCCGAGGTGGAAGAAGCGCTGGCGGGCGACGCCGAGGTACTGGAGGTTCACGTCCACCCCCACGATCCGGCGGGTGACGCCCGGGTTCACGTGCTCGAGCCCGTTCCCGGTGGCGCAGCCGAGGAGGAGCAGGCGGTCCGGCTGCGTCGCGACGTAGATCTCCTGGAAGATCTGGGAGAGCGGACCGAGCTGATCGACGCCGGCCGGCCCCATGTGCGCCTCGTAGTCGGCGGCGGGGACGACGGTCCAGGGGTTGGGCGTGGCCATCGCCCCTACCCTACCCTCGGCGGCGGGGCGGGGCCAACGTTCAGCCCAGGGAGAGCGCCAGGTAGCGCGCCCCCGCGAGCGGCCGCCGGACGTAGGGCGGGATCTCCTCGAAGCCGAGCGACTGGTAGAGAGCCACGGCCTCCGGCATCCGGCCGGGCAGCGTCTCGAGGACGACCTTCGCGTGCCCGAGCGCCCGCGCCTCCGCGAGCAGGCGGACCACCAGCGCGCCGCCGAGGCCGCGCCCCCGCGCCGCGGGCCGAAGGTAGAGCCGCTTCATCTCGGCGGCGCCGTCCCCGAGGGGCCTGAGCGCGGCGCACCCCACCGCCTCGCCGCCGTCCAGGGCGAGGAGGACGCAACCTCCCGGCGGCCCGTAGATCGCGCCCATCTCGGCCAGCTCGCGCTCGAACCCCTCGAAGCAGCAGGCGGTGTCGACCGCCCGCTCGTACTCGCGGAAGAGCGAGCGGGCGAGGTCGAGGTCGGCGGGCGAGGCGGCGATGCGCAGCTCGGGCACGGTCAGAGGCTCCACTCGTAGACGAGGTCGAGCTTCTCGCGCTCGGCCTTCCGGCACAGCTCCGCGAGGTCCCTCAGCTCCGGCGCGTATTCCGCGCCGTCGCCACGGGAGGGGCGCTCCGGCGGGATCTTCCGCCGGCGCACCCGCTGTCCGCGGAGCTCGCCGAGCTCGCGGCAGGCCTGGTCGATCCCGGGCTGGAACAGCCCGCTCGCCTGCGCCGACGGGAACTCCTGGTCCGCGGTGGCCGGGCGATCGCGGATCGCCGCCGCCACGCCCTCCACCGGTCCCGCGTGGAACGTGCTGATGAGGGCCATCGCCGGGCGATTCTATCGAACCCTGGGCTGGCGTTCCCACCCGCACCCGGTAGGATGCGCGACATGCGATCGCTCTCCCGCGTCGCGGGCGCTCTCGTCCTGATCGCGTCCACGGGCTGTGTGACGTCCGGACCGCTGAGCCCGTCCGTCGATCCGAACACCGCCCTCGTCTACGCGTACGTCGACCTCGGGAAGGCGCCCTCGAGCTGGCAGCAGGCCACCATCCTCTGCAGGGACAGGAACGGGAAGGAGGGCTGGTGGCGAGCGATGCGGATCGACGGCTCGCTCTTCTACGCCGAGAACGTTCCGCTGGGAACGTGCTGGATGCCCGCGGCCCTCGCGGTCGTCGCCCTCCGGGGCGACTACCACTACGATCTCGGGAAGACCGCCGAGACCAATCCCACCACCACCCGGATCGACCGTCCGGGGGCGGTCTTCATGGGGTCCTACCGGTTCGAGCCGAAGGGCGACGACTCGTTCCGCCTCACGCGCGTCCGGTCTCCTTCCGAGAAGGAGGTCCTCACCAGGCTTCGCGCCCACACGAGCGGCACCGCCTGGGATCGGGTCGTCGCGCAGCGCCTGCGAGGGCTGTGACGCACGGCCGCCCTCCGGGCTTCTCGGCGTGGCCGGCCGCGTGATTCACGCACGCACCGGATCACGACGGCGCCCGGGCGATCGCCTCCTCGAACGCCCCGATCGCCTCGGCCGGCCGCCCGAGGGCGGCGAGCGAGGTCGCGAGCCCCTCCCAGCCGCGGACGTTGGCGCCGGGTGCTTGCCTCAGGGGACCTGGAGGAGGGTCCGGGCGCCCGGGACATCGACTCCCGGTGTCAGAGCGCCGTGCGACGATCTTCTCCGTGGACGCGGCGGCGACCTCACTCGCGGTCGATGCGGCCGGCCCGGAGGCCGGGGCGGAGGACCCGTTCGCCGCCTTCGACGCGCCCCGGCCACGCCTCGAGCCGTTCACGCCGGCGGAG
>DATIUR010000320.1:0-8793 GCA_035466675.1 Anaeromyxobacteraceae bacterium
CCCCGGGCCCTCGCCGCGCGCCACCACCTTGTAGGCGCCCGGTCCGGGCGAGGCGATCTCGACGCGCGCCACGCCGTCCGCTCCCGCGACCCCCTCGGCGCGCCCCACCACGCGGCCGTCCTCCGAGACGAGCTCCGCCGACACGCGCCTGCCGGCGGCCGGGCCGTAGTCGGGCCCGAGAGCGGTGATCTCGAGGGCCACCGGAGCGCCCGGCTCCACCGCCGGGGTCTCCGGCTCCACGCGGAGCGGGGTGAGGTCCGGGTCGCGAACCAGCCAGCGCAGCGCCGAGGTCCAGAACCGCTGGTAGGCGCGGCCGCCCAGGCCGGACCCGGCCGCGACGAACCCCCAGGTCCAGGAGGCGTCCGAGGTGAGGGCGAGCGTGCGGCCCTGGCCCACCTCGCGCACGGCCAGGACCGGGGCGGGGCGGCCCCCGACCAGGAGGCCGGGCGCCTCCAGGAGCACCGAGGCCCCGCTGCCGGGCGCGAGCACCCCGGCCCGGTTGAGGCCGGGCAGGGCGGGGAGGGCCGCCCAGGCGGCGTCGTTCGCGCCCTCGCCCGCCGCGAGCGCGGTGACCGGGTGGCGGCGCCCCTCGGGCGTGAGCCGGGGGTGGACCTCGTCGGCGGCCGGACCGACCCCGTCGAGCGGGAGGACCGGCAGGACCTCGGCGAGGGCCGTCTCGCCGTAGCGTCCCTCGCCGAAGCTCTGGTCGCCGCCCAGCATGGCGAAGGCGCCGCCGTTCCGGACGTAGTCGCGCAGGTTCGGGAGGTAGCGGTCCATCTCCATGGCCCGGTACGGGCCATGGGCGAAGTTCACGAAGACGACGGCGTCGAAGGTGCGGAGCTGCTCGCCGAAGATCTCCGCCACCGGGAAGGGGATGAGGGAGAGGTCCTCCTGCGGGCCGGGGTCGTCGGTGTTGGTGCGCAGGATGAAGAAGGAGACCAGGTCGACGTTCGGGTCCAGCTTCAGATGGGCGCGCAGGAAGCGTTCGTCCCAGCTCGGGCGGCCCGCCACCAGGAGCACGCGGACGCGATCTCGGATCACGAGCAGGACGAAGGAGCGGGCGTTGTTCTCGGCCACGGCCTCGCCGGGCAGGACCGGCGCCGCCACGGTGAAGACGAAGGTCCCGGTCGCGTCCGGCGCGAAGGTGAGCGGGACCACGTACCGGTCGCGCCCCGGCTCCAGGCGGAGCGTGGCGGAGGCGACCGGCGTCCCCTCGCGCCGGAGCACCACCTGCACCTCCTCGCGGGCGAAGCCGCGGGCCCGGAAGGTGGCCTCGACGGTGACGCGGTTGCGCACGAAGGCGAAGTCGTCCACGGACACCCGCTCCACCGCCAGGTCCCTGGGCGCGTCGCGCCCCACCGCCACGGCGTTCACCGGGGCCCCGAGCGCCCGCAGCTCCCCGCGCGCCTCGGGCCCGATCCCCTCCGCCAGGCCGGCGTTGTCGGCCCCGTCCGAGATCACCAGCGTGCCGGCCAGGGGCCGGGAGGCGCCGCCGGACCCGGCGGCCACCGCGCGGAGGGCGCCGAGCAGGTCGGTCCGTCCCCCGCGCGGCGGGGGGCCGGCCACGGCCTGGGCCGGGTCGAGCGGCGCCACCTCGCCGGCGAAGGCGTACCACTCGAGGTCCACGCGATCGGCGAGACGCTCGAGGTCGGCGCGATGGGCGGAGAGGAAGGCGGCCGCCGCCTCGGTCCGCGCCGGTCCGCCCGGCTCGACCGGGAAGGCCATCGAGCGCGAGGCGTCCACCAGCACGGCGAGGCGGTTCCGCACCCGGGCCGTCTGCAGGAGCTGGACGCCCGGCTCGGCGACCAGGAAGAGCGCCAGCAGGGCCGACGCGATCCGGAGCGCGAGCAGGGTGGCCCGCCGGGCCCTCCGCGCCTCGGCCCGCAGGCCGCGCCAGGCCAGGACGGCCGAGGCGAGCGCCGCCGCGGCCGCCGCGGCGAGCCCCCAGGTCGGCAGGGGGGAGAGGAGCGCCAGGCGCCAGTCGTTGTAGGCGGCGGCGTCCATCTAGCTGCGGCGCCGGAGGATGAAGGGCAGGTGCACCGCGTCGTCCTTGTAGTCGGTGCACAGGGCGTACATGGCGAGGTTCACGCCCAGACGGAAGGCGACCTCGCGCTGCGCCTCGCCGCCGGGCGTGCAGGGGTACTCCCAGTCGCCCAGGTCGGAGCGGGCCCAGGCGCCGCCCAGGTCGTTCTGCGAGTACACCACCGCCAGCCGCCCGTCCTGGATCTGCCCCTCCAGCCAGGGCTTCACGAGCGCGCGCCCGCCCTGCCGGTCGATCAGGTAGAAGCTCTTGTAGAGCACGTGCTCGCGGGCGATGGGCCGCAGGGGCGCGGCCGGCAGCACCTGCGCGAGCTCGCGCCGCACCGCCAGGTCGAAGCCGGTGCGGTCCGAGGCGTCCGCCGCGTCGGCGACCAGGAAGCCGCCGTACTGGAGGTGGCGGCGCAGCGCGGCCCGCTCCGCCTCCGAGAAGGGCGGGAAGGACCCGTCGCCTGCCAGGTAGAGCATGGGCCTCCGGTGGAGGCCGGGGCCGTCGAGGCGGACCGGGACCGCCTCGCGGCCCGTGTCGATCGAGGTGCGGCGGGCGATCTCCCAGCCGAGGCGGCGCAGGGCGGTGGGGCGCGGGTTCCAGCGGCCGCCGTGCTGGACCTGGGCGAGCACGAGCCGGGATCCTTCACCCAGGGAGAGAGCGCGCCGCGGGGCGGCCAGGGCCGAGGCGGCGGCCGCGGCGGCGGTGGCGAGGAACGCGCGGCGGGAGAGGGTGCGGGACATTCGCTCCGGTCCGACTACCCATACCGCGAGCCGGACCGCCGCGCCCGGGTCATCGACCGGTCAGCGCGCCGGCACGAAGCCGTTCCGCGCCACGACGGCCTGCCCCTCGGGGGAGAGCACCTGGTCGAAGAGGTCGCGGACGGCTCCCTGGGGGGCGCGGCGGCTCACCAGCAGGAGCGGGCGGATGAGGGGGTAGCGGCTCGTCCGGACGTTCTCGGGCGCGGGCTCGAGGCCGTCGAGCGGCAGCGGCCTCACGCCGGTCCGGCGCAGCGTGACCGTGGCGACGGTCACGCCCCCCGGTTGCGAGACGAGCCAGGCCACGCAGTCGGCCGGGTCCTCCATCTCCCGGACCTTGCCGTACGGCCGGCCCCCGAGCGCCATGGCGCGGAAGGTGTCCACGGTGGCGCGGCCGCTGTCCAGGTGCTCGGTGCAGGCCAGCACCGGCAGCGCCGGACCGCCCACGTCCTTCCAGCTGCGGGCCTCCCCGGTGAAGAGGGCCCGCGCCTGGGCGAGGGAGAGCCCCGGGATCGGGTTGCCCTCGTGGACGAAGACGGCCAGGGCGTCGTAGCCGACGATCTGGAAATAGGGACGCTCGGCCAGCTCGGCCGGCGAGAGGCTGCGGGCCACGCCCGCCAGGTCCGCCTTCCCGGCGAGGGCGGCGCGCAGGCCCTTGCCCGAGCCGCTCCGCTCCACCCGCAGGGTCACCCCGGTCCGCTCGCGGAAGGCGGGGGCGAGGTCGCGCATCACCGTGCCGCCGATGGAGGTCGCCCCGTCGTAGACGATCTCGGCCGGCGCGGGGGGCGCCGGGGCGCTGCAGGCGAGCGCCAGCGAGGCGGCGACGGCGACCGGCGACGCGCGCCGGCGCGCCGACTCTCCACCCCCCCGAGGCACCCGCTCACCTTACCCGTTCCGGTCGGGGAGACAAGGAGGGATCCGGCGGCGCCGCGTGGCGAGCGTCCGGCTCCGCTGCTAGAGTTTCGTGGATGGCGGCGGAGAGGCGACGCGATCCGCGCCCCGGAGGGTTCGCGGGGTGAGCGCTGCCGGCGCGATCCGGGAGGCGCTCGACGGCATGGCGCGTCTGGCCGAGGGCGCGCGCGGCCTCGGCTGGGCCGGTGCGCTCGCGCTGGGCGCGGCCGGGCTCTGGCTCCTGCTCGACGGGGCCCACCGGCGGCGCCCCATCGCGGCCGTGGTGGGCGGCGTCGCCGGCGCCCTCGTCTCCGCGGTCCTCGGGACCTGGGCGCGAGCGCGTTTCGGCGTCTCCCCCGCGGCCCTCACCGCGGCGGCCGCGCTCGCGCTGGGCGCGGCGGCCGCCGCCTTCCCGCCGCTCTGCGCCTTCGCCGTGGGCGCGCTGCCCGGAGCGCTGCTCGGGTCGCTCCTGCCGCTCGGCGGGAGCGAGCTGGCCGGCGCCCTCGTGGGCGCCCTGGTGGGCGGGGTGGTCGCCACGCTCCAGGCCGCGCCGGTGGCGGCCGCGGCGGCGGCCTCCCTGGGGGCGGCCCTGCTGGCCGGCGCGGCCCTCTCGGCCCTGGGGGCCCGGCCGGCCGGGGCGGAGCTGGCCGAGCGCCCGTTCGTGGTGCTCGGGCTGGTGGGGGTGGTGGCCGTCGCGGGGGCGAACTTCCAGGCCCGCCGCGCCTGGCGGTCGGGCCCCGGCCTCTCGCCCGGCCAGGAGGATCTCGACGCGACGCGGATCGCGTGATCGGCCGGACGGCCCGATCACTCCCCGGGCGGCCCGAGCAGCTCGAAGTCCGGGATCTCCTCCCTCAGGGCCTCGCGCAGCCGCCCGGTCAGCTTCGCCTCGATCTGCCGGGCCCGCTCCCGGGTGAGGCCGAAGCGGTCGCCCACCTCCTGGAGCGTGAGCGGCTCCTTCCCCTCGGGCGGCAAGAGGCGCTGCTCGAACACGTACCGCTCCTTCTCGTCGGTGAGCGTCCGGGCGAAGGCTTCCAGCTTCTCCCGGAAGAGGCGCCGCAGCTGCTCGTCGCCGAGCCGCTCGTCCGCCGCGGTCCCCTCGGTGGCCGTCACCCGGTCGAGCCGGGTCTGGCGCGCCTCCTCGTCCTCGGCGTGCAGGGGGGCGTCGAGCGAGACGTCCTCCCCGGCCATGCGCGCGGACATCTCCTCGACGTCCTTCTGCTCGACCTGCAGGTTCCTCGCGAGCAGCTGCGGGGTGGGGTCGATGCCGCGGGCGAGCAGCTTCTCCCGCTCCTTGGCCAGGTTGAAGAAGAGCTTGCGCTGGGCCTGGGTGGTGCCGAGCTTCACCATCCGCCAGTTCTCCATGATGAACCGGATGATGTAGGCGCGGATCCACCAGGCCGCGTAGGAGGAGAGCTTCACGCCCTTGAACGGGTCGTACTTCTTCACCGCCTGCATCAGCCCCATGTTCCCCTCCTGGACCAGGTCCAGGAGCTGGAAGGCGGTGCGGCGGTACTCGTGGGCGATCTTCACCACCAGGCGAAGGTTCGAGGCCACCAGCTTGTAGGCGGCCTCCAGGTCGCCGGTCTCCCGGTAACGGACGGCCAGCTCGTGCTACTCCTCGCGGGAGAGCACCGGGTGCCGCGCCACCTCCGCCATGTAGGCGCGGAGCGGGTCGTACCGGACGAGGCCGCCCTCGGCGCTCCGGGGCGCCGTCCGGCCCTTCGGGCGGGAGCGGGGCGTTCGCCGGATGACCTCGTCGTCGCGCGCGCCGTCGCTCATGGGGAGAGGAAGGGGCGACGAGGGAAGTGGCGTCGCCCCAGGGCGCTTGATATAGATGTTCGGCCCCTCGTGCAAGGCGCGAGAGGGCGCATCAGGCGCATGGCGGGTTTCGCGGAACGGCGCGGACCCGGAGGTCCCCCGGGACCTCGGTCGACGCGGTTTCGTTGCGAGATGCCGCCATGCGCCGCCACAGAAAGGCGTTCAGCGCATGGAAACCCTGCAGATCGGGGCGGCCGGCGGGACCGGCTCCGACTACGTCTCCGACACCTCCTTCGACGCCCTCGGCCTGTCCGAGGCCGTCCGCCGCGCCATCGCGGAGCGCGGCTACGAGCGGCCCACCCCGGTCCAGACCGCCGCCTACCGCCCGGTGCGCGACGGCCGGGACGTGATCGTCCGCTCCAAGACCGGCACCGGGAAGACCGCCGCCTTCGCCATCCCCATCCTGGAGGCGATCCCCGAGGGTCGCCGCAAGCCGTCGGCGCTGGTGATGTGCCCGACGCGCGAGCTGGCGCTGCAGGTGGCGGACGAGTTCGCCGCGCTCGCCAAGCACAAGGACCTGCGCGTGGCCGCCATCTACGGCGGGGCGCCCATGGGCGAGCAGCTCGAGAAGCTCCGGGCCGGAGCGGAGATCATCGTGGGGACGCCCGGCCGGATCTTCGACCACGTGCGCCGCAAGACGCTCCGGCTCGAGGAGACCATGGTCTCGGTGCTCGACGAGGCCGACGAGATGCTCAACATGGGGTTCTTCGAGGAGGTGACGCGCATCCTCGACCACCTCCCCGAGGGCTGCCAGCAGCTGCTCTTCTCGGCCACCGTCCCCGCGGACATCGAGCAGATCATCCGCGAGTACCTGAAGGACCCGGAGACGATCCTGCTCTCCGGCGACGAGTACAAGGTCGAGAACATCCACAACGTGATGTATCCGACCGTCGACGCGTACCCGAAGCCGCGCAACCTCCTGTACATGATCGAGATCGAGGAGCCCGAGGCGGCCATCATCTTCTGCAACACGCGCACGGACACCTCGCTCGTCACCGCGGTGCTGAACCGGAACGGCTACGACGCCGAGCTGCTCAACGGCGACCTCCCGCAGAAGGAGCGGGAGCGGGTCATGGCCAAGGTGAAGCGCGGCGAGGTGCGCTTCATGGTGGCCACGGACATCGCCGCCCGGGGGATCGACATCTCCGACCTGTCGCACGTGGTGAACTACTCCCTCCCCGAGGACCCGGCGGTCTTCCTGCACCGGGTCGGCCGGACCGGCCGGATCGGCAAGAAGGGAACCAGCCTCTCGCTCGTCTCGGGCGGGGACATCCACACCCTCTCGGCGCTGCAGAAGAAATACGGGATCGCCTTCGAGGAGAAGAATCTCCCCACGCCCGAGGAGGCGCGCAGGGTCTGGACCGAGCGGCACGTGGCGGAGCTGAAGGACGCCATGAGCGCGTCGGTCTTCGAGGCCTTCATCCCCCTGGCGCAGACGCTCAAGGAGCGCCCCGACGGCGAGTGGCTGCTCGCCTTCGCCCTCAAGTACTTCTTCACGCACCACCGCATCGAGAAGGTGCAGGATCTCCACAAGGCGGAGCACAAGCGCGAGGAGCACGAGCGCAGGGAGCGGCGCGAGACCCGGGGCGAGGTGCGCGGGCGCGGCCGGGATCGCGAGCGGGGGCGCGAGGGCCGGCGGGAGAGGCGCGAGCGGCGGGAGCGGGGCGACGGGGAGGAGCGGCGCGGCGCGGCGGCCCCGGAGGAGAGGGCGGAAGCCTCGGAAGCGGGGACCACGGCGGATCCGGAGGGTCTCGGGACCGGCGCGCCCCGGCCGCCGCGGGCCCGCCTGTTCCTCACCCTGGGCGAGCAGGACGGGGCGGACGAGGCGAGAGTGCGGGAGGCGGTCGCCTCGCTGGCGCCCGACCTGGCGGTGCTCTCGGTGGACGTGCGGCGCGCGCACTCCTTCCTCGACGTCGCCCCGGAGTCCGGGGAGGCGGCGGTGGCGGCGCTGAACGGGAAGGAGTGGAACGGGAAGACGCTCACCGCCGAGAGGGCGCGCCGCCGGAGGCGGTGAGGTCCTCCGGACGGTCCGGCGCGCGGCCATGGGTTCGGCACCGCGATCCCTGACGCGTTTCGCCTGGCTCTCCATCGGCGCGGCCGTCCTCACCATCGGCCTCGAGATCGTCGCCTGGAGGCTGACCGGCTCGGTGGGGCTGCTCTCCGACGCCCTCGAGTCGGTGGTCAACCTGGTGGCCGCGCTTCTCACCCTCTCGATGCTCGCGGCAGGCGGGCGGGGCGGCCGATGCCTGAGGGCACCCCTCAGTTCACCGCCAGCGTGCCCTCGAGCCGGGCCCGGAGCGGGGCGATGGCGGTGCGGAAGTCCTCCATCCACTCGGGCGGGATGGGCTTCTCGCGCGGGATCTTGAGCTGGAGCGGGTTCACGTACCGCCCGCCGCGCTTCACCGCGTAGTGGAGGTGGGGGCCGGTGGCGAGCCCCGTCGCCCCCACCCAGCCCACGACCTGCTTCTGCGCCACCCGCATTCCGACGGAGACGGCGATGCCGGAGAGGTGGCAGTAGACCGTCTCGTACCCGTTGGCGTGGCGGACGGTCACGGCCTTGCCGCAGCCGCCGTTCCAGCCCGCCAGCCGCACCGAGCCGTCGCCCACCGCCCACACCGGGGTCCCGGTCGGCGCTCCGTAGTCGATCCCCTCGTGCGCCCGCGTGTAGCCGAGCACCGGGTGCCGGCGGTTCCCGAAGCGGGAGGTGAGGTGCGCGTAGCGGAGCGGCGATCGCAGGAAGCCGCGCCGGGCGCCGTTGCCGTCGTCGTCGAAGTAGCTCGTCTGCCCCGACGGGTCGAGGTAGCGGTAGAGCCGCTTCCGCCCGGTGGCGGCGCCCTCGTACTCGGCGGCCAGCACCTCGCCGTACCGGAGGAACCGGCCGTCGGCCAGCACCCGCTCCACCACGATCCGCATCGCGTCGCCGTCGCGGACGTCCAGGAAGAAGTCCACGTCCCAGGCGAGCACGTCGGCGGCGAGCACCGCCAGGCCCGGATCCTGGCCGGCCGCCCGGAGCGACTCGTACAGCGAGGAGGCGATCGACACCTCGACCCGCGCCACCTCGGTGAGAAGCTCCACCGGGCGCTTGCGCCCCTGGAGCGCGCCGTCCGGGCCCCGCTCCACGAGCCACTCGTCGGCGAACCCCTGGCGGTAGGCGAAGCGGTGCAGGGCGGCGTCGCCCTCCCTGCGCTCGAGCAGCAGCTGGTCGCCGGGGCGGGCGCGCCGGAAGTCGAGCAGGCCGCGGAGCGCATCCACCACGCCCTTCGCCTCGGCGGGGTCGAGGTCGAGGCGCGCCAGCGCCTG
>DATIUR010000321.1:0-5196 GCA_035466675.1 Anaeromyxobacteraceae bacterium
CGTCCGGCACCGAAGCGGCCGCTCGGGCCGGTGGAGACGCCCACGCCCACGCGCCGGAAGCGCCGGTCGGGCAGGTTGGCCGAGGCGGCGGCCTCCGCCGGATGGGACGCCACGAAGGCGTCGGCGGCCGAGAGGGCCCGACCCATCTCCAGGACCCGTGCGGCCAGGTCGCCCGTGCCGGGCCGGTCGCGCCGGCGCATCTCCGCGGCGGCCTGGCGGGCCAGATCGTCGAGGAGGGGGTCGGAGAGGAGCGGCGGGGCGCCGCGGCGGGCCCGCTCGCGCCAGAGGGCCTCCCGGACCCTCGCCTCCGGCGTGAGGGGGCTCGAGGCGCCGTCGTCCGGCGGCTGGACGAAGATCTCGGTGAGGTAGACCACCGGCGCACCGGAGGCGAGCCGGCCGCTCGCGATGCCCACTCCCACCCGCTCGACGATCGGGGAGAGCATGTTGTCGCGGTGGGCGGGGCTCTCCGTCGCCACGGCGTGCGCCGCCCGGGCGGTGCGCCCCTTGGCCACGTTCTCCAGGGCGGCGCGGTAGGAGACGCCGGCGCGGCGAAGCCGGTCGGGCAGATCGCCCGATCCCGGCAGGACGTGGGCGAGGGTGGACCGGGTCAGCATCTCGGCGCTGTGCCGGCGCGCCACCTCCCGTAGCTCCGGCGCCGGCTCGAGCGGCCCGAGGCCGTGCGCGCGCCGGAGCGCGTCGATGGCGGCCACCACCAGCGCCTCTGCCTCCGCCGGATCGGCCGGGTCGGGCTCGGCCGGGAGATCGGGCGGATCGAGGGAAGCCCCTCCCACCGAGACGGTCAGGAGGGCCGCGACCTCCGGCCCGGCGGGTCCGCCCGCGACCACCTCGACCGTGGCGCGCCCGGCCAGCGGGAACGCCAGCGCCGCCCGGAACTGGCGGCCTCCCGAGACCTGGGCCTCGGTCACGCGCCCGTCGGACGCGAGCAGGTACACGCGCGGAAGGCGGAGGTCCGCGGCCAGCTCGCCGGCGAGGACGGCCCGCGCGCCCGGCGCGACCTCGCGCGGGAAGGACGCCAGGCGGACCCTGCGCTCGGCGGTCAGCAGGACGACGTGCGCGATCCCGTCGCGCTCGACGGCCCCGGCGCCGAGGTGGGTGGCGCCTCCGGCGGGGAGGATGGCGAGGAGCGCGTCGGCGACCTCGGCGCGAGGAGCCGAGACGAGGTACGCCGCCGGCGCGGCGTCGAAGGACAGGGCGCGGGCGAGGGCACCTCGCAGCCGGGTCGGGGCGAGGGCCGCAGCGTCTCCCGCCGCCGCGCGCGCGGCGAGCTCGCGGGCGGCCAGCACCAGGGCCGGGGAGGTGCGCGCCGGGTGCCGCCCGCCTCCCAGGCGGCCCGCGACCCGGCGCAGGATCTCGTCCTCGAAGGGCGCGGGGGAGGCCGCCGGCTCCGGCCCGTAGCCTCCCTCGGCGGAGGGTGCCCCGGGCCCGGGAGCCTGGAGGACCGGGGACGGCTCGCCCGGGCGGGGCGCGGCGCTTCCGGGCGAGGCGCGAGGCGCGCCGGCCGCACAGGCAGCGGCGAGCGCGGCGAGCGCGGCGGCGCGGCGGCGAACCGCCCCCGCCGTCACCGCTCCGCCTCTGCGACCCGCACGTCGAGCCCCGTCGCCGCGGGGCGGCCCAGGCGCCGGTTGACGAGATCGCAGATCTCCCGCTCGAGCCGGACGACCTCGCGCGCCCAGGCTCCGGTGCGGGCCAGGACGAGAAGCCTGCCGTCGCGGAGGCAGCCCCGGAAGGAGACCTCCTGCGCCAGGCGCGGGCCGCAGGCCTCCGCGAAGGCGGCCGAGAGGGCCGCGACCTCGGCCCCCGGCCGCCGCGTCAGGGCCTCGGCGAGGGCGGAGGCGACGGTCCGGCGCTGGCCTCGCATGGGAAGGGCAACCTAAGGGGGCGCGCCGACCGCCGTCAAGGCGGCGCGCCGGGGGAGCGGGAGGGCTGCCCTGGCGCCGATCCTCGTGCTAGCTTGGGATGGTCGCCGCATGCCGCTGGAATCCGCCCAGATCGCCGCAGGGCCTTCGGCTGCGATCGTGGCCACGCGCGCCCCCGGGCGTGACGAGGGCGACGAGCGCGGCCGCCTGAACCTCTCCTGGCTCGTCCAGCTGCACTGGTGGGCGATCCTGGGGCAGATCCTCGTCATCGCCGGCGCGGCCTTCTTCCTCACCACCATCGGGCTGCCGGTCGCCACGCTGCTCGCGCTCATCGGCCTCGAGGCGGTCGGGAACGTGGTCCTGGGCGCGTGGGCGCGCCGGGCCCGCGTCACGGACGCGGCCATCGCGGCCGTGATGCTGATGGACGCCGTGGTGCTCACGGTGCTGCTCGACCTGACCGGGGGGGCCTCCAATCCCTTCTCGACGCTCTACCTCGTGAACGTCGCGCTGGCCGCCATGCTGCTCCCCTCGGCCTGGGCCTGGGTGCTCATGGTGGTGAGCCTCGTCTCCTTCGCCTCGCTCTTCCTGCACGAGGCGGCCACCGAGCCCGCCCACCACGTGCGCATGCACATGCAGCCCGGCGAGCTGATGGCCGCCCACCTGCGAGGGATGTGGCTCTCCTTCGCGCTGGCCGCGGTCTTCATCGTGTTCTTCGTTCGCCGCGTGGCGAGCGCCCTGGCCGAGCGCGAGCGCGAGCTGCAGCTGGCCCGGGCGCAGGCCCAGCGGCGCGAGAAGCTGGCGTCGCTCGCCACCCTGGCGGCCGGAGCGGCCCACGAGCTCTCCACGCCGCTGTCCACGATCGCCGTCGTGGCGAAGGAGCTGCAGCGGGCGCTGTCCGGCTCGGTCTCGCCGGTGGTGGGTGCGGACCTGCAGCTCGTCCGGGAGCAGGTGGGCCGCTGCCGGGACATCCTCGACCGCATGTCCGTGAACGCAGGCGAGAACGTGGGAGAGCCCTTCGCGCGCTTCACGGTGGCCGAGTGGGTGGCCGCGGCCCTGGAGGGGCTGCGGGGCCGCGAGCGCGTGATGGTGGAGTCGGAGCCCGGCAGCGAGGAGGCGGAGCTGGTGGGACCGCCGCGTGCCCTGGCGGACGCGCTGCGGGGCCTGCTCAAGAACGCCCTGCAGGCCTCGCCGCTCGAGGGGGGCCCGGTGCGCCTGCGCACCGAGGAGAGGGGCGGGCGTGTGCAGATGACCGTGCTCGATCACGGAGCCGGGATGCCTCCCGACGTGCTCTCCCGGGCGGGGGAGCCGTTCTTCACCACGAAGGGCCCGGGGGAGGGCATGGGGCTCGGCCTGTTCCTCACCCGGGCGCTCGCCGAGCAGCTCGGCGGCGAGCTCGCCATCACCTCCACTCCCGCGGCAGGGACGGAGGCCCGAATCGATCTACCGGTCGCGCGTGCGGCCGAGAGGAGAGCGCCATGACCTCGGCCGAACCCCGCGACACCCAGCCCTCCATCCTCCTCGTCGACGACGACGAGGTCCTCCGCGAGCGGCTCGCCCAGGCGATCCGGGCGCGGGGCTACGACGTGCGCACCGCCGGGAGCGCCGCGGAGGCGCTCCGCGAGGCGACCCGGGACTCGCCGGAGATGGCGGTGCTCGACCTGCGCATGCCCGGCGAGTCGGGGCTGGAGCTGCTCCGCGAGCTGCGCAAGCAGGACCCGACCACGAAGGTCATCATGCTGACCGGGTACGGCAGCATCGCCACCGCCGTGCAAGCCGTCCAGGAAGGCGCCATCGGTTACCTGCCGAAGCCGGCGGACGCGGACGAGATCCTGGCGGCGCTGAACGGGACCCAGGCGACCCGGCAGCAGGGGATCGAGACCCCCTCGCTCGCCCGCGCCGAGTGGGAGCACATCCAGCGGGTGCTGGCCGACTGCGGGGGCAACATCTCCGAGGCGGCCCGCCGGCTCGGCATCCACCGGCGGTCGCTGCAGCGGAAGCTGCACAAGTACCCTCCGGCGCGCTGACGGGGCGGGGCCGAGGCCCGGGCCGCCGCCCCCGGGGCGATGCCCCGCCCGGGTGCGGGCGTGCCCGAACCCTTTTCGCCTGATCCGGATCACAGATGCGTGGGCGCCAACGGAGCCGGATGGACGGCGGGCGCCGAGGGGTTTCGAGAGATGGCGAACGCGACCGTCGAGATCAACGCGCAGAACTTCAAGAGCAACGTCGAGAAGGACGGGATCGTCCTCATCGACTGGTGGGCCCCGTGGTGCGGGCCGTGCAAGGTCTTCGGGCCGACCTACGAGAAGGTCGCCCAGAAGCACCCGGACATCACCTTCGGGAAGGTGAACACCGAGGACCAGCCGGATCTGGCCGGGGCGTTCGACATCCGGTCGATCCCGACGCTCATGATCCTGCGGGACAAGGTGCTGCTCTTCTCGCAGCCGGGCGCGCTGCCCGAGGCGGCGCTCGAGGACCTCATCCGCCAGGTGCGCACCCTCGACATGGAGAAGGTCCGGAGCGAGATCGCGGAGCAGGAGAAGGCGGAGGCCTCGAAGAAGCAGGCCCAGGCGTAGCGCGCCGAGGCGTCGCGGTGCGAAAGAGGGGCGGCCTCCGGGTCGCCCCTTCCGTGTTTTCGGAGGGGCGCTGCCGAGGAGGGGCTCCGTCAGACCGGCTTGATACTGAACGGGTGAGCAGCTATGGTCACCCGGTCGGAGCCGGTCGCGATGCCGAGAGAGCCCCCAGACGCCGTCCTCGCCCGGCTGCGCGACGAGATCCGGCGGATCGAGCGCCGCCCGGCGCGCCGCCAGGGGTTCCTGCCCTGCGGCCGGGGCGAGATCGACGATCTCCTGCCGGGAGGGGGGTTCCCCCGGGGTGCGCTGGCGGAGCTCGCGGGAGGCCCCGCCAGCGGGAAGACCGCGGCGGCGCTGTCGCTCTTCGCCGCGCTCGGGCCGGGGGATCTGGCCGCCTTCGTGGACGGGCGCGGGGAGCTCTACCCGCCAGCGGCCGCGGCCCTGGGCGTGGATCTCTCGCGGCTGCTCTGGGTCAGGCCCGCCGCCCGGCCCGCCGGGCCGGGCGCCGATCCGGCCCTCGGCGCGCTCTGGGCCGCCGAGGCCCTGCTCGGCTCGGGCGCCTTCGCGGCGGTGGCGGTGGACGTTCTCCTCCCGCCCCGCCTGCGCGGCGCGGAGGCGGCGCTGCGGCGGCTCCAGGCGGCCGCGGAGAAGGGGGGGGCGGGGGGGCTGTGGCTCTCGGGGGGCGAGGCGGGTTTCCGGGTGCCCGCCGCGATCCGGATCGATCTCGAGCCGGGAGAGGGGCGGCCGCT
>DATIUR010000322.1:0-5976 GCA_035466675.1 Anaeromyxobacteraceae bacterium
CTTGAAGCCGGTGTGGCCGGTGAGCAGGACCCTTCTCCCGGCAAAGGCCGTCCGAAGCGTCTGGCCGGTGGGCTCGATCATGGGCGATCCGGCCCCCAGGTCTTCCACGGTGCCCTGCCCGAAGCCCAGAGGTCGTTGAGGAGGCCGTACTCGCGGGCCGTGTCCATGGGCTGCCAGAAGCCGGTGTGCGGGAAGGCGACGAGCTCCCCGGCCGACGCGAGCCGGCGCAGCGGATCTCGCTCGAGCGGCATGCGCAGGTCGGTGCCCAGGTAGTCCCACACGCGCCGGGCGTCGAAGACGAAGAAGCCGCCGTTGATGAAGCCCTCGGTGGCCTGGGGCTTCTCGTTGAACTCGACGACCCGGCCCGCCTCGAGCTGCATCTCGCCGAAGCGGCCGGGCGGGCGTACCGCGGTGACGGTCGCGACCTTCCCCTGGCGGAGGTGGAACGCGATCAGGTCGGAGACGTTCACGTCGGAGACACCGTCGCCGTAGGTGAGGAGGAACAGGTCGTCGTTTTCCACGTAGCGGCGGACCGCGACCACCCGTCCGCCGGTCATGGTCTCCTCGCCTGTCTCGGCGAGGGTCACCCGCCAGTCCTCCTCGTCGTGACGGCCATGGAACTCGATCGCGTCGTGGCGGCCGAGCGTCACGGTGATGTCGGTGGTCATCGATCGGTAGTTGAGGAAGAACTCCTTGATGAGCCAGCCCTTGTACCCGAGGCAGAGCACGAACTCGTTCACCCCGTGGGCGGCGTAGCCCTTCATGATGTGCCAGACGATCGGTTTTCCGCCGATGGGGAGAAGGGGCTTGGGAAGCACCTCGCTCGCGTCGCGGATTCGCGTCCCCTGGCCACCGCAGAGGATCACGGCCTTGGTTCCCATCACCCGTCCTCTCCGGTGGAATGGCCCGCCGAGGCAGCGGATTCTGCCGTGGGGCTCGGGCGGCGGCAAGTGGCGGGCACGTCGGGGCGGCCCCGGTCGAGCCAGGGGCGCGCACCCGGTGCCGGGGTATGGTCCGCGGGGATCCGGACCCGAAACGCACGATACCGAGGAGAAGCGCCTGCGCGAGACCGGCGGCGTGTGGGCGAAGGAGGCCGACCGCGCGGCGGTTGACGAGGCGTGCAAGCGGGTCGGGCATCAGGCGCGGAGGAGGAGCCGGCGAAGGGACGTGATGCGCAAGGTGTCCTCGGCCCTCCAGCCGGCCGCGTTCCACCTGGGCTGGAACCACGGCGCGGGCGCAGGACAGCACGTGTTCCACCTCCACGTGCACGTGCTCCCCCGCTGGTCGCGGGGGAGGGGGATCCAGCAGCTGGGCGAGGGCGACGCCGGGGCGGATCTGGCCGAGGTGGCCGCCGCCGTCCGTGACCGCCTCAGTACTGCCTCCACTCCGCGCGGTACGTCCGGCCGAGCGACATGATCCGCTCCAGCAGCGGCCGGTAGCGGATGCCGGCGTGGTCCGCGGCGCGGGCGAGGTCCTCCATCTCCGCCAGGTTCGGGTTGGCGTTGGCCTCGAGCACGAAGAGGGAGCCGTCGGGGCGCAGCCGGAAGTCCATGCGGGCGTACCCGGACATGTGCAGCGCGCGGTAGATCCGCCGGGCCATCCGCCCGAGCGTCTCGGCCACGCCGTCGGGCAGGTCCCTGGCCGGGCCGGTGTCGATGCCGTGGTGCTTCTGGTAGGCGCGGTCCCACTTCACCTTGCGGGTGGCGATGGCGAGGGCCGACTCGCCCAGCGAGCCGAAGGACATCTCCCAGGGCGGGAGCGGGGTGAGCCGCTCGTTGCCGAGGATGCCGAGGTAGATCTCGCGGCCGTCCACGAACTCCTCGACCAGGGCGTCCGAGTGGGTCTGCTCGTGGACGAACTCGATGCGCTCCTTCAGGTGGGCCTCGTCGGTGACGACCGACGCCTGGGCGATGCCGAGCGAGGCGTCCTCGGTGGCCGACTTCACGAACAGGGGGTAGCGAAGCCGCCGCGGGATCCGCGGCCGCCGCCCGCGCCGGAAGAAGGCGAACTGGGGGGTGGGGATGCGGTGGTAGCTGAGGACCTTCTTGGACAGCACCTTGTCGCGCGAGACCATCATGCCGCGCGGGTTGCAGCCGGTGTACGGCTGCCGCATCAGCTCCAGGTAGGCGACCACGTGCTGGTCGTAGGTGGCGACCCCCCCGAACTCCTCCAGCAGGTTGAAGCAGAGGTGCGGCTTCCACTCCAGGATCTGGGTGCGCAGGTCGGCCAGGCTGTCGCCGATGCCGAGGGGCCGGACGTCGTGGCCGAGCTTGCGCAGCGTCCGGATGACGTCGTACTCGGTGCGGAACTCGTCGGCCTCCTGGTCGGACAGGTGGTCGATGCGCTCCGGCGGGACGAGCGTCTCGTGGACCAGCACGAGCACGCGCTGCTTCCTCACAGGGCGAGCCATGGGCCGGGCCCCCTCTGCGACTTGCGGGTGAGCACCACCAGGAGCCGCTCGGCGCGCCGGGCGGCCCGGCGCCGGTCGCCGCGCACCCGCAGGCGCAGGGCCCGCGAGCGCTCGACCAGCAGGTCCAGCTGCTCCCGGACGGCGTACTCGCTCGCCTCCAGGCGGCGCGCGACGCGGCGCCGCAGCCGCGGGCCGTTCAGGCGCAGGAAGGTGCTGGCGCGCATCCGCCTCGATCCGGGGCGCGCCCTCGCGAACACCCGCTTCAGGATCGCGTCGACCCGGTCGGCCTCGGCCCGGCCGTAGTGGCGGAGCTTCGCGGCGTAGTGCTGTCGGAGGGTGAGGGGCACCGAGCGGAGGGGCTCGATGTGGTGCCGCGCCTGCACCGGGGGGCGCTCGCCGCGCAGCTCCGCCATGGTGCGCTCGACGTACTGGAGCTTCTTCAGGGCGGGCCAGCCGGCGTAGCGCCGGCGCCAGGCCGCGCCGGGCCGCAGCCACTCGGCGAAGGTCTCGGCGAAGTCCTCGGCCGGATGGCTCTGCGCGTACCAGTCCTCGAGGTGCTGCACGAACCGCTTGCTGCCCGGCCAGGGCCGGTAGCGGCGCGGATAGCGCCGGGAAGGGGAGCCGAACAGCTCCCGGTACTCCTTGCGGCGGCGCAGCCGGTAGGCCGTGTCCACCGCGTGTCCCGCCTCGTGGCGCAGGATGCGCATCAGGTACTCGGCGTTCCCGCCCTCCACCTCGCCCATGAAGCGCCGCTCGAGCCGGCGGAGCCGCGGGTGCAGGAGGTGGAAGGCGACCGCGATGCCGGGCACGCCGTCGGGCGAGAACCACTCCTGCGCGACCCAGGCGTGCGGCCGGAAGCCGAGCCCGCGGCGCGCGAGCTCCCGGTACAGGCGCGCCAGCTCGCGATCCACCGGCGAGCCCTCCAGGCTCAGCCCGAGGTCGCGGAGCGGCAGGTCCAGCAGGTCCTCGTCGGAGAGCCGGGCCCAGGAGCGCCCGCGGCGCGCGCGAGGGGACGAGGCGCGGCGCCGCGTCCTGCGGGCTCTCGACGGCATGCGGGACGAAGCTTAGCGCGATCCCCGTTCCGGGCGGTGCCTCCGGAAGCGCCGGCGCGCACCCCCCGGGCCGTCGGGAGGGCCACGGGGTGGCCGAAATACGCGGCGGGGAGGATCGTAGGGGCGGAGACGCGGCCGCCTGGGCGCCACAGGGGGACGGAAACATGACCTGGAGACGACGCACTCGACCGAGCGCCGGCCACCGGGCCGGGTCGGCGACCGCCATCGCCTTCCTGCTCGCCGCGGCGGGGGCCGCGGCGGCGTCCGAGGACGTCGTGGCCGTGCGGACGGAAGGGCGCGTCCGGCTGGACGGCCGGCTCGACGACGCCGCCTGGCGCGAGGCCCCGCCCTACTCGCGGTTCGTCGAGAGCTTCCCCCGCGCCGGCGTCCCGGCGAGCCTCCGCACGGAGGTGCGCGTCCTCTACGACGACGAGACGCTCTGGATCGGCGTCGACTGCTCCGACCCGGAGCCCGCCGCCATCGTGCGGCAGCTCGCCCGCCGCGACAGCGACGTCACCTCCGACCGCGTCGAGGTGGCGCTCGACCCCGGCGCCACCGGCCACACCGCCTACCATCTCGTCGTGAACGCGGCGGGGGTCCTGCGGGATCGGCTCCTCTTCGCCGACGTGAACGGCACGGATACCTGGGACGCCGTCTGGGACGCCGCGGTCTCGGTCGACGCGCACGGGTGGTCGGCGGAGATCGCCGTGCCCTTCCGCCAGCTCCGGCTCCCGGACGCCGGGCGGAGGACCTGGGGCATCGTGGTGCGTCGCGTCGTCCCCCGCACCCATCAGGTGCTCGACTCCACGCCGATCCCGCGCGACGCGAACCCGGTCGCCCCCGGGGCGCTGGTCGTGTCGCGCCTCGGCCGCCTCGAGGGGCTGGGCGACCTGGAGCCGCGCCGCGGCCTCGAGCTCCTCCCCTACGTGGCCTCGCGCGCCGCCCTGCGCCCACGGTACTCGGACCCGGCCCGCCCCCGCCCCCGCCTCCTCGATCCGGGCGTGGACGTCGGGCTCGACCTCAAGATGGCCATCGCCCGGCAGCTCACGCTGACCGCCACCGTGAACCCGGACTTCGCGCAGGTGGAGACGGACGAGGTCATCCAGAACCTCTCCAACGCGGAGCCGTTCTTCCCGGAGAAGCGGCCGTTCTTCCTGGAGGGGCTCGAGATCTTCCAGCCGGTCGGCAGCGAGTACTTCTCGAACCAGCAGCTCTTCTACTCGCGGAGGATCGGCCTCGACGCCCCCATCCTGGCCGCCGCCAAGGTGACCGGCTCCGCCCGCCCCGGCCTGCGCATCGGCGTGCTCGACGCCGTGGTCATGGGCGCCGGCAACGCCTCCCTGGTGCCGGTCGGGTACCAGGATCCCGATCCCGCGACGCTGGCGCCCTACGAGGCCGACCCCGACCGGCGCTGGCGCTTCCGCCTGCGGCAGCCGTTCCACTTCGGCCCGGAGGACGCGCTTCCCGCCGCGCACCCCGTCACGACCAACTACTTCGCGGGGGTGGCGAGGCAGGCCGTCGGGAGCCGCTCGACGGCCGGGCTCACCTTCGCCGCCGCCACCCCGCTCGAGCCCCGCTGCCTCCGGAGCGAGTTCCAGAGCGACGCCGACTGGCGCGACGCCCGATGCGAGGGGCACGGCGGCAACGTGCTCGGCCTCGATCTCGCCGTGCCCGGGGCCTGGGGCGGCTTCGCGCAGGCGGAGGTCACCCAGGCGGTGGGAGGTCCGGCGGACGGGCGCAGGCTGCCGGACGGCACCGTGCTCCGGGCGGGCGACCTCGGCTTGGCCGGTCACATGCGCGCCGGGAAGCTGGGCGGCGAGCCGTGGCGCTTCGACGTCTCCTACTTCTACCAGGACGCCCGGGCCGACCTCGACCAGGTCGGCTTCGCACCGTTCTCGAACTTCCAGTGGGTCGATCTGGTCGTGCACTACGTGCGTCCGGGCGGGCTGGGCCGCCTCCACGCCTTCCAGGTCGACTACCTCCTCGACGTCAACTGGAGCGCGGACGGGAAGTGGACGCCGCGCGGCATCAACTCCAACGTCTACTCGGAGCTGCAACTCCCCGGATTCCAGACCGTCGGCGCGCGCGTCGGCGTCGAGATCCCGCAGTACGACGCGCGCGAGATCGCCTTCTCGGGGGCTCCCTTCGAGCGACAGGGGAACGTCTTCGGCGGCCTGCTGCTGGGCTCGGATCCCAGCCGGCGACTCCAGGTGAAGGGCGACGTCTTCGTCCTGCGGACCCTCCGCCGGGGCGCGTTCGGGCCGGAGACGGGATGGGGCTGGGACCTCTCGCTCAGCTGGCGTCCGCACGACCGCCTCGAGACCCGCGTGGAGGCGCACTACGGCCGCAAGCCCCAGGGCCCGCGATGGGTCGAGACGCTCCCGGACGACACCGCGGTGTTCGGCCTCCAGGAGCCGGAGTTCCTCTCGGTGACGGTCCGGCAGCAGGTCGTCTTCACGCCGCGCCTCTCCGCGCAGATCTACGCGCAGCTCTTCGGCTCCGCCGTCCGCTTCC
>DATIUR010000323.1:0-13735 GCA_035466675.1 Anaeromyxobacteraceae bacterium
GGTGCGACCTATTGCCGCGGAGGCTTGGCCACGTTGGCCGGCCCCCCCGCCCCCGGCACGATCGCCGCCGGGTTCATCGCCTTCGAGAGCTGCTCGTAGAGCGCGTACTTCTCGCGCACGTCCTTCTGCGCCTGCTCGAGCATCTTCTTGAAGCCCTCCGGGTTCGTGGCCTCCACCTGCCGGAAGCGGGTCTCGTGGTGGACGAACTGGGCCAGGTCGATCTTGGGCGCGGGGCTGTCGAGCTTGAGCGGGCTCTCCCCCTGGGCGACGCGGCGCGGGTCGTACCGGAACAGGGGCCAGTAGGCGGAGTCCACCGCCCGCTCCTGCTGGGTGATGGCGTCGGCCATGTCGTAGCCGTGGGCGATGCAGTGGGAGTAGGCCACGATCACCGACGTGCCGGGGTAGCTGTCGGCCTCCTTGAACGCGTTCACCGTCTGCGCGTCCTTGGCCGCCATGGCCACCCGGGCCACGTAGGGGTGGCCGTAGATCATGGCCAGCATGGCCAGGTCCTTCTTGGGCATGCTCTTGCCCGCCACCGCGAACTTGGCCGCGGCCGCCATGGGCGTGGCCTTGGAGGCCTGGCCGCCGGTGTTGGAGTAGACCTCGGTGTCGAGGACCAGGATGTTCACGTCGCGGCCCTGGGCGATGACGTGGTCGAGCCCGCCGTAGCCGATGTCGTAGGCCCAGCCGTCGCCGCCCACGATCCACACCGACTTCTTCACGAGGTAGTCGGCGATCTTGCCGAGCCAGCGCGGCCCGAACCCTTCCAGGCCCGCGAGCTTCTGCTTCAGGACGCGGACCCGCTCCCGCTGGCGCTCGATCCCGGACTCGTCGGACTGGTCGGCCTCGAGGAGGTCCTTCACCAGGACGTCGCCGAGCGGGCCACCCAGGGTGGCGAGGATCTCGCGGGCGTGCTCCGCCTGCTTGTCCACCGCCAGGCGGATGCCGAAGCCGAACTCGGCGTTGTCCTCGAAGAGGGAGTTGGTCCAGGCCGGGCCCCGGCCGTCCCGGCCCACCGTGTACGGGGTGGTGGGCAGGTTGGCGCCGTAGATCGACGAGCAGCCGGTGGCGTTGGCGATGATGGCCCGGTCCCCGTAGAGCTGGGTGAGGAGCTTCACGTACGGCGTCTCTCCGCAGCCGGTGCAGGCGCCGGAGAACTCGAAGAGCGGCTCGAGGAACTGGCTCCCCTTCACGTCGAGCTTGACGCGGGTCCGGTCCGGATCGGGGATGGCGAGGAAGAAGTCCCAGGCCTTGCGCTCGGACTCCTTCGCCTCGGTGCCGGCCACCATGTTGATGGCCTTGTGGCCCTTCTCGGTCTTGGACTCGGCCGGGCAGATCTCCACGCAGAGCGTGCAGCCGGTGCAGTCGTCCGGGGCTACCTGGAGCGTGTACTTCTGCCCCTTCACGTCGGTCGACTTGAAGTCCATCGACTTCCAGCCGGCCGGCGCTCCCTGGGCCCGGGCCGGCTCGTAGTACTTGGGCCGGATGGCGGCGTGCGGGCAGATGAGCGCGCACTTGTTGCACTGGATGCAGAGCGAGGGCTCCCAGATGGGGATCTCCAGGGCGATCGACCGCTTCTCCCAGCGCGAGGTCCCCGACGGCCAGGTCCCGTCCACCGGGAAGGCCGAGACCGGGAGCAGGTCGCCCTGGTTCGCCAGCATGAGGGCGGTGACGCGCTTCACGAAGTCCGGAGCCACCTCGGCGACGGCGGGCGGCCGCGGCGAGCCGCCGGCCTTCCGACCTTCGGTCTTCACCTCGTAGAGGTGGGCCAGGGTGTGGTCCACCGCCTCGAAGTTCTTCCGGACCACCTCCGCGCCCTTGCGCGAGTAGGTCTTCTCGATGGTCTTCTTGATGTGGCCGATGGCCTCGTCGCGCGGCAGGACACCGGAGATGGCGAAGAAGCAGGTCTGCATGATGGTGTTGATGCGCACCCCCATGCCGGTGTCCTTCGCGACCTTGTAGGCGTCGATCACGTAGAACTTGAGCTCCTTGCCCAGGATCTGCTCCTGGACCTCGCGCGGGAGCCGGTCCCAGACCTCGTCCGGCCCGTAGGGCGCGTTGAGCAGGAAGGTCGCGCCGGGCCCGGCCTGCTCGACCATCTCGTACTTCTCCACGAAGCCGAACTGGTGGCAGGCCACGAAGTTGGCCTTCGCGATGAGGTAGGCGGACCGGATCGGCCGCGGCCCGAACCGGAGGTGCGAGATGGTGACCGAGCCGGACTTCTTCGAGTCGTAGACGAAGTAGCCCTGGGCGAAGTTGGGCGTGTCCTCGCCGATGATCTTGATCGAGTTCTTGTTGGCGCCGACGGTGCCGTCCGCCCCGAGGCCGTAGAAGAGGGCCCGGACCACGTCCTTGGGCTCGACGTCGAAGGTGGGGTCCGGCTTCAGGGAGAGGTGGGTGACGTCGTCGTTGATGCCCACCGTGAAGTGCCGCTTCGGCCTGGGCTTGGCGAGCTCGTCGTAGACGGCCTTGACCATGGCCGGCGTGAACTCCTTGGAGGAGAGGCCGTAGCGGCCGCCGATCACGGTGAGCTGGTGGTGGAACCGGTCGATGTGGGCCTGCTCCGCCTCGCGCAGGGCGGTGACCACGTCCTGGTACAGCGGCTCTCCCAGGGCGCCCGGCTCCTTGGTGCGGTCCAGGACGGCGATGTGCTGGGTCGTCCGGGGGAGGACGGTCATGAACTTGCCCAGGTCGAAGGGCCGGTAGAGCCGGACCTTGACGAGGCCCACCTTCTCGCCGGCGGCCACGAGCGCGTCCACCGTCTCGTGGGCGGTCTCGGCGCCCGAGCCCATCATCACGATGATGCGCTCCGCCTCCGGGTGGCCGTGGTAGTCGAACAGCCGGTACCGGCGGCCGGCGATCTTGGCGAAGAGGTCCATCGACGCCTGCACGTGGTCCGCGGCGGCGGCGTAGAAGAGGTTGCACGCCTCGCGCGCCTGGAAGAAGGCGTCGGGGTTCTGGGCGGTGCCGCGGACGCTGGGGCGGTCCGGGGTGAGCGCCCGCGAGCGGTGCTGGGCCACCAGCTCGTCGGTGATCATGGCGCGCAGGTCGTCGTCGGAGAGCTCCTCGATCCGGGCCACCTCGTGCGAGGTGCGGAACCCGTCGAAGAAGTGGAGGAAGGGGATGCGGGACAGAAGCGACGCCCGCTGGGCGATGGCGGCCAGGTCGTGGGCCTCCTGCACCGAGCCGGAGGCGAGGAGGCCGAAGCCGGTCTGCCGCACCGCCATCACGTCGGAGTGGTCGCCGAAGATGGAGAGGGCGTGGGTGGCCAGCGTCCGGGCGCTGACGTGCATGCACATGGGCGTCAGCTCGCCGGCGATCTTGTACATGTTCGGGATCATGAGGAGCAGGCCCTGCGACGCCGTGAAGGTCGTCGTGAGCGCTCCCGCCGCCAGCGCGCCGTGGACCGCGCCCGCCGCGCCGCCCTCGGACTGCATCTCGGTGACGCTGGGGACGGTTCCCCACACGTTCTTCTGGCCCCGGGCCGACCACTCGTCCGCCCACTCGCCCATGTTGGACGATGGGGTGATCGGGTAGATGGCGATGACCTCGTTGATCCGGTGGGCGACCGAGGCGACCGCCTCGTTTCCGTCCATCGTGAGCATGCGCCTCTTGGCCATCGGTCTCCGCTCCCGCGTTCGAATGCGAAAAAGCCCTGGAGGCGCCGGGCGTTCGCCGTCCGGTTGCGGCCCACCCACAACGGCGCCTGTCGGGGAACGCGGAGTCTACCAGATCACTCGCCCCCCCTCGCAACCGTGTCGGACGGACGCCGCCTTGCCTGGGGGGCCTCCGCCGTCGCAATCTCGACCTGGATGGTGCGCAAGGTCGGAACGTGCCGGATCGTCCGGGAGATCGGCCGCGGAGGCATGGGGGTCGTGTTCGAGGCCTTCCAGGAGGGGCTCGACCGCCCGGTGGCGGTGAAGGCGCTGGACGTGAAGCTGGCCCGGTCCAAGGAGCTGGTGGAGCGCTTCCGGCGGGAGGGGCGCGCCTACGCGCAGCTCCGGCACCATTCGATCGTGGCGGTCCACGACCTGGTCGAGCGGGACGACACCCTCTACCTCGTCACGGACTTCGTGGACGGGGCCGACCTGAACAAGGTGGTGGCCAAGGGCGGCACGCTCCCGCCCGACTGCGCGGCGGTGGTCGGGGCGCGCGTGGCCGAGGCGCTCGACTACGTCCACTTCAACAAGCTGCTCCACCGCGACGTGAAGCCCGCCAACGTGATGCTCTCGCGGGACGGCGAGGTGAAGCTGATGGACTTCGGGATCGCCAAGGACCAGACCGCGGCCGATCTCACCAAGGTGGGCATGCTGGTCGGCAGCCCCTCCTACCTGGCCCCCGAGGTGCTGAACGGCGACGTGGCCGACCCGCGGGCCGACATCTGGGCGCTGGGCGTCACCCTCTACGAGCTCATCACCGGCGAGAAGCCCTTCAAGGGGAAGGACGCCGACGAGCTCTTCAGCGCCATCCGCAAGGGGAGCTTCAAGCACATCCGTTCCCTCGCCCCGGAGTGCCCGCGCAAGCTGGCCCGGGCCATCGAGAGGTGCCTGGAGCGCAGGCCCCGGCTCCGCTGGAAGAACGCCGGCGCCTTCGCGCGCGATCTCGAGGCCTCCGCGGCCAAGATGCTGGGCGGCATGCACCCCCAGGCGCGCCTGGTCGCGCTCATGGCGAACCGCGGCTTCGCCGACGAGAAGGACGCGCTCACCCGCATCGACGCGGCGTCGCTGCTCAAGACGCGGGCGGTGGACGAGCCGGCCGGGACCGACGGCGCCACGAACCCGTTCGTGCTGCGCCGCCGGCGCCGGTTCAACTGGGCGCTCGCCACGGTGCTGGCCCTGGCGGCGGGGGTCACGGCGTGGCTGGTGCGGTTCTGATCCCTACCGCGCGAGCTTCTCGAACGCCGCATCCCCCCGCAGCCCGGCCAGGTCGCCGTCGCCCCTCGCCTGCGCCCTGAGCTTCGGGTTCGCCGCGAGCGCCTTCGCGAGCGCCTCGACCGCCTCGGCCCGCCTCCCGGCCGCGAGCCGGATCACCGCCAGGTCGTAGAGCACCTCGCCGTTCCCGGGCGCGAGCGCGGCGGCGCGCTCCTGGGCGGCCAGCGCGTCGGCGAACCGTTTCTCGGTGAAGGCGGTCCATCCCTCGTTCCAGGCGTAGTTCGTCTGGGCGAGGTCGAGAAGGCGCCGAAGCTCCTTGAAGGGATCCGGGTGATCGTCCACCCGCACGTCGACGGCGCGGTCGGAGAAGCCGCCGTAGCCCGCCTTCGCCTTCACCACCAGGAGCGCCGCCGACTGGCGCCCGCGCGAGTCGCCCCCGGCGGCGTCGCCCGCGGCGAGCGCGGCGAGGAGCCGGTCCGCCAGGGTGCCCTTCGTGGCGAGGAACGCCTTCTCCATCTCCGCCACCACCGCCTCGCCGGCGAGGATGTTGCCCTGGATGGCGTAGTCCCTCCCGCTCCGGCCGCCCGCCCAGGGGTTGCACTCCTTGCCGGTGAAGGTGACCGAGGCGCCGTCCGCGGCCACGATCCCGACCTGCCGCTTCTCCCGGTCCGGATCGCCGCGGGTGAGGATGGCGAGCGCCTCGGCCGGGGAGGCCCCGCGCTCGAGCAGCTCCAGGCCCCGCGGGCCGTAGGTGGTGTTGGCGAAGGACTGGGTGGCCACCGCGCCCACGCCGGCCCGCGCCCAGGGGACCACCGCCCCCACCGCGAAGAACCGGGAGGCGACCGCCACGCCCAGCTCGCCCCGGGCCGCGTCGCGCGCCACGATCGAGAAGGTGGCGACGGGGTCCCGCGGGGAGGAGACGGCGAGGGCGGGGGCGAGGGCGATCAGGGCGGCGAGCAGGGGGCGCATGGAGCGCTTAGGATAGCAAGGCGCCCGGGATGCCGCGCGCCCGGCCCCCGCCATGACCTCCCGGCGCTCCGACGTCCCGCTCCTCTTCACCACCCGGGTCGTCCGCCTCTTCGCCTACGGCGCCCTCTCGGTCGTCCTCGTGCTCCATCTCACCGCGGCGGGTCTCGACGAGACCCGCATCGGCCTCCTCCTCTCCCTCACGCTCCTGGGCGACACCGCCCTGTCGCTCGCCGTGACGACCCGCGCCGACCGGATCGGGCGCCGGCGGATGCTCGTGCTGGGCGCCGCCCTGATGGTGCTCGCCGGCGCGGCCTTCGCCTCGACGTCGTCCTTCTGGCTCCTGCTCCTCGCCGCCACCGTCGGCGTGATGAGCCCCTCCGGCAACGAGGTCGGCCCCTTCCTCGCCATCGAGCAGGCGGTGGTGGCCCAGCAGGTCCGCCCCGAGCGGCGGACCTCCGCGTTCGCCTGGTACAGCCTGGCCGGATCGCTCGCCACGGCCGCCGGCGCGCTGGCGGCGGGGCTCGGGGCGCAGGCCCTCCGCCGCGCCGGGGTCTCGGACCTGGGAAGCACCCGGGCCGTGGTGCTCGGGTACGCGGCGCTGGGGCTCGCCCTCCTGGCCCTCTTCGGCCTGCTCTCGCCGGCGGCGGAGGCCCCGCCCGGCGGCGGGGCCCGGGCCTCGGCCACCGCCCGGGGGCTCGGCCTGCACCGCTCGCGCGGCGTGGTGCTCCGGCTCTCCGGGCTCTTCGCGGTGGACGCCTTCGCGGGCGGCTTCGTCGTCCAGAGCTTCCTCGCCTGGTGGTTCCACCGGCGGTTCGGGGCGAGCCCGGCCTTGCTCGGGTCGATCTTCTTCGGGGCGAACCTGCTGGCCGGGTTCTCGGCGCTGGCCGCGGCCTCGCTGGCGCGGCGGATCGGGCTCGTCCCCACCATGGTGGCGACGCACCTCCCCTCGAACGTGCTGCTCGCCCTGGTCCCGCTCATGCCCACGCTGGAGCTGGCCGTGGCGGTCCTGCTGATCCGGTTCTCGATCTCGCAGATGGACGTCCCCACGCGGCAGTCCTACACCATGGCGGTGGTGGAGCCGGACGAGCGATCCGCGGCGGCCGGCGTGACCGGGATCGCGCGGACGGTGGGGGCGGCCCTCGCGCCGGTGGCGGCCGGGCCGCTCTACGCGGTGCCCGCCCTCTCCGGGCTGCCCTTCCTCGTGGCCGGCGGCCTCAAGATCGCCTACGACCTCCTGCTGTGGCGGAGCTTCCGGGCGCTCCGGCCGCCGGAGGAGCGACGGGGGGGGACGTAGGGGAGGCGGAGGGAAGCACCCACCCGCCCGCTTTCTCGCGGGCCCCCGGGCGCGATGCTAGGCTCCACTTCCAGTGCGATCCCCCCGGCGGCGACCGCCGGCAAAGGAGGACCCTTCGTGAACCAGACGTTCCTGGACGTGGCGGAGATGGTGGCGGCGCAGTACGGGGAGAGTCCCCAGTTCCCGGCCGGCCCGAGCACCGGCGAGGCGATCCTCTACCTGGCCATCGCCGTCCTGTACTTGGCTGGATACTGGAAGATCTTCGCCAAGGCCGGCAAGCCCGGCTGGGCGACGATCGTGCCCATCTACAACGTGGTGGTCTACCTGCAGGTGGTGGGCCGGCCGATCTGGTGGATCATCCTCCTCCTCATCCCGATCGTGAACGTGGTCGTGCTCATCGTGCTGACGCACGACCTCTCCCGCGCGTTCGGCAAGGGCGTGGGGTACACCCTCGGCCTCATCTTCCTCGGCCCCGTCTTCCCGCTCGTCCTCGGCTTCGGCAGCGACCCGTACGTCGGCCGCAGGGCGTAGCGCCGGAACCTCGGACCCGGCGCGGCGAGGCCTCATCCGCCGGCCGGGTCCCCTTCCGGCCCGCCGTCGAGCAGCGCGGCCAGCTCCTCGCGGCTCGGCGCACGGAGCGGCGCCTGCAGCGGATCGACGCGCCCGCCGGGCGGCCCGCACACCGGGCAACGGTCCTGCCGGACGGGCGAGAGCCACACGGCCTGGTAGGCGCCCTGGCCGGGCACGTCGCGGAAGATCTCCGGGTAGAACCAGTAGCGCGGAACCGTGGAGAGGGTGAGGTAGGGCGTCGCCTCCGCCACCGCCCCCTCGGCGAGGGCGCCGAGCCTCGTGCCGGGCAGGAGCAGCGACAGGGCGAGCTTCGCGGCGGCGCTCGCCACGTGCTGGACGTCGGCGCCGAGCGCGGCCTCCCCCGCCAGCCGGCCGGTGCCGTAGTCGGCGGGCCGCGCCACCGGCCCGGCCGTCCGCTCCACCGCGTGGCGCGCCCGCGTGGCGCACAGGTAGCAGGGGGTCCGCTCCGGCACCGTGACGATCACCTCGCCGCCCTCGGCCCCGGCGTACAGGCCGACGAAGATGGCCGGGCGGCCCCGCGCGTAGGCGAACCGGTCGAGGGCCCTCTGCGCGGCCGGGTCGTCGGTGGCCGCCACCACCAGATCCGCGGCGCGTACCCGCGCGTCGAGGTCGGCCGGGACGAGGTCCTCGACCCGCGACGGATGGAGGGCGAGGCGCAGGGCCGGCGCCGCGGAGAGCAGCCGCCGCGCCAGGGCCTCGGTCTTGGGGCGGCCGACGTCGGCGGCGGCGTAGACCGTCCTGGACAGGTTCGCCGCCTCGACCGGCTCCGGGTCGAGGAGCGCCAGGCCGCCCACGCCGCTGCGGGCGAGCTGCTCGGCGAGGTACGAGCCGACCGACCCCAGCCCGGCCACGAGCACGGTCCGCTCGCGCAGCGCCGGGGAGAGGATCCCGGCGCCGCGCGCCAGGAGCGCCTCCTCGAGCGATCCGGCCGCCGCCTCGGGATCCTCGCCGGTGAGCCGGACCTCCCAGCCGGCCAGCGCGGCGCGGGCGGGATCGACGGTGAGCGCCGGGCCGCCGCGGGGTCCGTAGGCGCGGCGGTAGGGGCCGGGAGGGACGAGGGCCGCCCGGGACGCCTCGATGAGCCGATCCGCCTCGGGCACGTCGAGCCGCCAGGCCAGCGGGAGCTGCCCGGTCTCGCCGTCCCGGGTGGCGAGCAGGACGGGGGGCAGGGCCGGGTAGTGCTCGCCGGCGAGGACGAGGAGCTCGACATCGCCCGGCAGGTCGAGGCGCCCGGCGGAGACGAGCCCGGATCCGGCGTCGGCGTCGAGCAGGGCGGGCTCCCCCGCGCCCAGCTCGCGGGCGAGCCGCTCGAGGTCGCGGCGCAGCGGCAGGACGCGGGGGCGGAACGGGAGGATGCGGGCTTCCCCGTCCCCGTCGCGCCAGGCCGCGAAGCAGGAGAGCTTGCCGGACGGGAGCGCGATCTCGTGCCCCTCGAGCGGCTCCGCGGCGCCGCGGGTGACCACGGGCGCGAGGTAGCAGGGCATGTGGCCGTTGCGTCGCAGCCCCTCGGCCAGCTCCCGGCCGTCCCGCTCCGAGGGGTGGTCGAGCCCCGGCGGGTGGGAGTGGACGATCCCCTTGAGCTCGAGCCCCTCGTCGCGCTCGAGGGCCTTCACGCGCCCGTCGAGCGCGCGGGAGGGGGCGAAGCTCGCGCCCCCGGCGGCGGCCTCCGGATCGGCGAGGAAGCGGGTGACGAGGGGCCGCAGCCGCGGACCGAGCAGCGCTCCGCCTCGCTCGGGCGGGTGGGCGGCGATCTCGCGCTCGAGATCGCCGAGCACCCAGTCGCCGAGGACGAACAATCACGCGCCCCGCGAGGCGAAGACGGCCTGGTGGACCTCGGAGAGGCCGGGCCCCTCGTTCTCGGGAACCGCGTCGCCCAGGCGGATCCGCCCGCCCGGATCGACGAAGACCTTGCGCGCGCGCTGGCGCGGCCTCTCCTCGCCCCGCTCGCGGCTCTCCCGGAGCACGAGGGCGAGGCGTTCGAGGACGGTGTCGGACATGGGGCCTCCTCGCTTCTAGAAGGGGAAGCGGCCGGTGCGCAGGAAGGCGGCGTGCCCGTTCGCCCACAGGACGCTCCGGGCGAAGGCGCCCTCGAGCGTGGGCATGCCGCCGCCGGGGTCGCCGCCCAGGCACAGCCGCGCGTCGGGGAAGAGGTGGCAGGCGTGGGGCTCGGCGGCGCGGTCGAGAGCGGGCTCCACCACCTTCACCTGGTAGGCCGCGCCGTCGAACCAGAGGAACATGCGGTAGCGATCCCCCTGCTCGGTCGTGACCGGGTAGAGCCAGCCGCGCGTCCCCGCCGCCTCCACCCGGCGCGCCGAGGCGGGCAGGCAGCCGTCGGCGGCGAGGCCGTCCCGGTTGTCGCGGGCGAGGCGGTCGCCCAGTCGGGAGAGGGCGTCGATCAGGGTGTTCCTCCGGCCGGTCGCCCGCGCGGGGCGTCGGCGGGGATTCTACCCGTCCGGGCGCGGCGGTGCACGGCCGCGGGCTGCCGCGGGCCGCCTTGACGCGGCGGGCGCGGGCGCGCTGCGATGCCGCCCTGAACCCGGCCGCGCCGGCCGGACGGAGGAGATCCGATGGGAACCGATCGCGCGGCTCGCCGGCTCCTCCGGATCCTGGCCGTGGCGCTCCTCCCGCTCCTCCCGGCCTGCCCGTCCTTCACCACCATGGGCCCGGCCCGCACCGTCCCGAGGGGCGAGGCGCAGAGCTTCGTGTCGGGGGGCGCCTACCGCACCACCCTGATCTCGGGCGAGCCGCCCTTCGAGACGCGGGAGGAGACGTGGCTCCCTCTCTTCGAGGCGGGGGCGCGCCTCGGCCTCGCTGACCGCGTCGACCTCGAGCTGCGCGCCGGCACCGGCGGGGCCGCCATCGGCCCCCGCTTCCAGCTGGCCCGGTCGCCGACCGACGACGCCGGCGTCGACCTCCTCGTCGCGACCGAATTGGGCTTCAGCGGCGTCGCCCTGGGCGACGCGGGAGTGGTGTCGGGGTTCACCGCCGGGCTCGCCCTCGCCCTCGGCGTGAACCTGGGCGGCGGCAGCCAGGTGGTCCTCGGCCCGCGGGCCGCCTTCATGAACGACGAGCTGGTCGGCCGCAGCACCTTCCTGGGCGGCTCCCTGGCGCTCGTGCTCGCCCTGGGCGGCCGCACCGGGAGGCGCTGGTACCTCGTCCCGGAGTGCGCCGTCGCCGCCGTGGAGGGCGGCACCTCCGCGTCGTTCGACGGCCCGGTGGTGCAGTGCGCGCTCGGCCTGGTCGGCCCGGGGGGCCTGCTCCTCTTCTAGTCCGCCCTCAGTCCCTCACCCGGAACCGCGGCGCGTCGGCCCAGAGCCCCTCCAGGTCGTAGTGCGTGCGCGACTCCGAGCTCATCACGTGGGCGACCACGTCGCCGTAGTCCACCAGGATCCAGCTCCCGCCGTACCCCTCCACGCCGACCTTGGCGACCCCGCTCTTCTTCATGGTCTGCTCCACGTGGTCGGCCACCGCCGAGGCCTGCCGGTCCGAGTCGGCGGTCATGATGACGAAGTAGTCCGCGTAGCTCGCCAGCCCGCGCACGTCGAGCACCGTCACGTCCTCCGCCTTCTTGTCGAGGCCGGCCCGCGCCACCGCCAGCGCCGTGGGGCGCGCCACGTCGGGGTGGGCGGGGGTGAGGCTGGGCTGGGCGGAGGGCGCCAGGGCCGCCGCCTTCGAGGCGGGCGGACGCCGGGTCCCGGGTGCGGCCGGCTCCCGCCGCCGCGCCTCCCGACGCGCCCCGCGCACCGCCTTCTTCGCTGCCCCGATGGTCCGCCTCGCCGCCTTTCCCTTCGACTTTCTCGTCGTCGCCATCTAGCTCCTCACGTGGCCGTCGCCCTCGACCACGAACTTCTGGGTGGTGAGCTCCGCGAGTCCCATGGGCCCGAACGCGTGGAGCTTGGTGGTGGAGATGCCGATCTCGGCGCCGAGGCCCAGCTCGCCGCCATCGTTGAAGCGGGTGGAGGCGTTCACCATCACGGCGCTCGCCACCACCTCCCGCTCGAAGCGGCGCGCGCTCGCGAGGTCGCGCGTCAGGATGGCCTCGGTGTGGAGCGACCCGTACCGGGCCACGTGCTCGAGCGCGCCGTCGAGGTCGTGCACCACCCGGACGGCCAGGATCCTGTCGAGGAACTCCTTCCCGTAGTCGTCGGGCCGGGCCGGCACCGCCTTCACCCCGGCGCGGGAGAGGATGGTGAGCGAGGTGGGATCGCAGCGCAGCTCCACGCCCGCCTCCGCCAGCGCCCGCCCCACCGCCGGCAGGAGGCGCTGCGCGGCCTCCCGGTGCACGAGCAGGCACTCGAGCGCGTTGCAGACGCCGGGGCGCTGCACCTTGCCGTTCATGGCCAGCGCCACCGCGTCCTTCTGCGGGGCGCTCTCGTCCAGGAACAGGTGGCACACGCCCATGTAGTGCTTCACCACCGGTACGCGCGACCGCTCCGCCACCGCCCGGATCAGGGAGGGGCCGCCGCGCGGGATGGCCAGGTCGACGAGGTCGTCCAGGGCGAGGAGCTCGAAGGTCGCCTCCCGGTCGGAGGTCGGGACCACCTGGGCGCTGGCGGCCGGGAGCCCCGCCTTGGCCAGGCCGTCCGAGAACGCGGCGGCCAGGGCCAGCGAGGAGCGGAGCGCCTCGGAGCCGGGCCGGAGGATGGCGGCGTTCCCGCTCTTCAGGCACAGGCCGGCCGCGTCGATGGTGACGTTGGGCCTCGCCTCGTACACCATCAGGACCACGCCCAGCGGGATCCGCACCTTCTTCACCGAGAGGCCGTTCGGGCGGCGCCAGGTGGCCGTCACCTCTCCGACCGGATCGGGGAGGGCCGCGACCTCGTGGAGCGCCTTCGCGATCCCGTCGAGCCGCTTCGGGTCGAGGGCGAGCCGGTCGAGGGTCGCCGCCGTCTCTCCCGCCTTGCGGGCCGCCTCGAGGTCCTGGGCGTTCTCGGCCAGGATCTCCCGCTGGCGGCGGCGGATGGCGTCTGCCGCCGCGCGCAGGGCGGCGTCCTTGACCCGCGTCTCGGCCCGGCCCAGCGCGCGGGAGGCCTCCCGGGCGGCCTCGGCGAGCCGGCGCATCTCGGCGGCGAGGCGCGGCTTGGCGGCGGCCTTCATGGCTTCCTTCACTCCCCTCCGGCGTCGAGCAGCACGAGGTCGTTCCGGTGGACGACCTCGTCGAGGTACTTATAGCCGAGGGCGCGCTCGATCTCGCCGGTCTTGAGGCCGGCGATGCGGCGCACCTCGTCGGCGGCGTAGCCGGCCAGCCCGCGGGCGAAGGGGCGGGACCGCTCGATGGCGATGTCCACCGGGTCGCCCACCCCGAAGTGCCCCTCCACCGCCCGCACCCCGGAGGGGAGCAGGCTCCTCCCCTGCTCCACCAGCGCCCGCCGGGCCCCCGCGTCCACGAGGAGCACGCCCTTCCCCCGCGCGGCGGAGGCGAGCCATCCCTTGCGCGAGGTGAGGCGGGAGCCCTCCGGCGCGAAGACGGTCCCGATCCGCTCGCCGGCGAGCAGGCCCGGGAGGGCGCGCGGACGGCGACCGGAGAGGAGCGCGGTGGCGACCCCCTGGGCGGCCAGGCGGCGGGCCGCCCGGACCTTGGTGGACATCCCCCCCACGCTCCGGTCGCTCCCGGCGCCGCCGGCGGCGCGCTCCACCTCGGCGGTGACCCGGGCCACCTCGTGGAGCAGGGCCGCGCCGGGCTCGGCCGGATCGCGGTCGTACAGGCCCTCCACGTCGGTGAGCATGGCCACCGCGTCGGCCTCCACGCAGCTCGCCACCAGGCCGGCCAGGGTGTCGTTGTCGCCCACCTTGATCTCGTCCACCGCCACCGTGTCGTTCTCGTTCACCACGGGGACGACCCCCGCCTCGAGCAGCTTCTGGAAGGTGCGCCGCGCGTTCAGGAAGCGCTTGCGGTTGGCGAGGTCGTCGGCGGTGAGCAGCACCTGGGCGGTCAGGATGCCGTGGTCCCCCAGGGCGTCGCCCCAGGCGGCCATCAGGTGCGGCTGGCCCACCGCCGCGCAGGCCTGCT
>DATIUR010000324.1:0-4589 GCA_035466675.1 Anaeromyxobacteraceae bacterium
CTCCGCGCCGGCGCGCACCTCGCCCCGCCTGCGGCGTCCGCGCCGTCGCCGGCGCTTCTTGCGCTCGCCTTCCGCCGGCGCCTCGGCGGCCTCCGCCTCCGGGGCGCCCGCGCCGAGCCCGGCGGCGCGGCAGTTGTCGCAGCGTCCGCAGGTCTCCGGCCCGGGCTCGCCGAAGTAGTCGAGCATGTGCCGGACCCGGCACCGGGTGGTCTGGGCGTACTCGACCAGCGCGTCGAGCCTGCGCTTGTCCTCGATCCGCTTCAGGTCGAACCACCCCGCGGCGACCTTGAGGTATCCCTCCGGAACGGCCCCGGTGGAGATCCACTTTCCGTCGTCGGTCTCCTCCGCCCAGCCCTGCTCGGCGAGGAAGTCGAGCACGACGCGGGTGCGCTTCTCGCCCACGTTCGAGGACTCGGCCAGGGCCCGGATGCCCACCTCGCGATCGGTGCCGGTCCAGGCGGCGAGCGCCTCCGCCACCTGGCGCACCTGCTTGGGCGAGGGGTAGTTGCCCTCCTGGAAGTACTCCTGGATGGCGACGTCGTCCGGGGACCAGAGCAGGATGCAGCGTGCGGTCTTGCCGTCGCGCCCGGCGCGTCCGGCCTCCTGGACGTAGGCCTCGAGCGACCCGGGCACGTGGAAGTGGATGACGTAGCGGATGTCCGGCTTGTCCACGCCCAGGCCGAAGGCGTTGGTGGCCGCCATCACCACGCGGCGGCCGGGCTTCATGAACCGCTGCTGGGCGGCCACCCGGTCGGCCTTCTTCATGCGCCCGTGGTAGTACTCGCCGGGCAATCGGAGGCGCTTCATCAAGAAAGCCAGGTCCTCGACCGAGCGGACGGTGGCGCAGTAGACGATGCCGGGGCGGGGCAGCCGCCGGAGCATCTTCTTGAAGAGGAGGCGGAGCTTCTCCTCCTCGCTCCCGTTCGTGATCACCTGGAAGTGCAGGTTGGGCCGGTCGAACGACCGCACCACCTGCACCGCGTCCACCATGGCGAGCTGGACGAGGATGTCCTCCCGCACCCGCGGGGTGGCCGTGGCGGTCAGGGCCAGCACCGGGGGGCGGCCGAGGGTCTCGCGGACCTCCTTCAGGGCGAGGTAGGCGGGCCTGAAGTCGTGCCCCCACTGCGAGACGCAGTGCGCCTCGTCCACGACCAGGAGCGAGACGGGGCGCCCGCCCAGCTTTTCGCGGAAGGCGGCGGAGGAGGCGGTCTCGGGCGTGGTGAGGAGGAGCTTCAGCTCCCCCGAGGCGATCCGCCGGAAGACCTCCTCGCGCTCGCGGACGAGGAGCGAGGAGTCGAGGCGAGCCACCGGGACGTTCAGGGCCAGGAGCTTCGCGGTCTGGTCCTGGATGAGCGCGATGAGCGGCGAGATGACGACGGTGAGGCCGGGCAGGACCAGCGAGGGGAGCTGGTAGGTGAGGGACTTCCCCGACCCGGTGGGCATGACGGCGAGGACGTCGCGCGCGGCGAACACCCCGCGCACCACGTCCTCCTGACCGGGACGGAAGGAGCGGATCTTGAAGATCCGCCGCATCGCGTCCCGGGCCTCGGCAAGCCGCTGCTCCAGCTCGCCGGGGGCTGTCCCGGCCTCGGTCACGCGCCCCCACCATAACCCGGGACGGGCCCGGAGGCGAGCGAAGGTGCACCGGCCGGCGCCGGCCCCCCGTCCCCGCCGTCCGGCGGGCCGCCGCCGGCGAGGTCACCAGCCCCCACCGCCGCCGCTCGCCGCGCCCCTCACTTCCCGAGCAGCCGCGCCCGCGAGCCCTCGACGGTCTCGTCCACCCACTCGATCACCGCGCGCACCCGCGGCGTGCGGCGCAGGTCCCCGTGCACGAGCAGCCACAGCTCGTGGTGCGGCGGCTCCGGCCCCTCGAGCCGCCGGAGCCCGGGGTCCTGCTCGGCGACGAAGCAGGGGAGGACCGCCACCCCGGCGCCGGCCCGGGCCGCGCCCTGGAGGGTGGCGGTGCTGTTGCTCCGGAACACCACGCGCCGGTCGGGCCCCTGGCGCGCGATCCACCGCTCCTGCGGGACACCGGCCAGGCTGTCGTCGAACCCGATGAAGGCGTCGCGCCCGAGGTCCACCGGCCCCGCCGGGCGGCCTTCGACGTGACCGGGCGAGGCGTAGAAGCCGTAGCCGACGTCGGAGAGCTTGCGCATGACGAGCCCGGCGTCGCGCGGACGCCCCATGCGCAGCGCCAGGTCGGCCTCGCGCCGGGTGAGGTCGAAGGTCCGCTGGTCCGCGGCGATCTCGAGGACCAGGGCGGGGTGGCGTTCCCGCAGGCGCGGCACCGCCGGCGCCAGCAGGTGGGCGGCCAGGTGCGCGGCGGTGGTGAGGCGCACCGTTCCCGCCGGCGAGCGGTCGCGGGCGTCGGCGCTGCGCGCCACCGCGAGCACGTCCGCCTCCACCCGCGACGCCAGCTCGGCCAGCTCCTCGCCGGCGGCCGTGCGCGACCAGCCCTGCGGGCCCCGCTCGAACAGGGGAAGCCCGAGCTCGCCCTCCAGCGCCGTCACGCGCCGGGCGACGGTGTTCCGGTCGACGCCCAGGCGCAGCGCGGCGCGCGCCAGGCTCCCGGTCCGGGCCATCTCCAGGAAGAAGCGGAGGTTTCCCCAGTCGAGCCGACCCGCGCGTTCCTGCGCGGGGGCGGCGCTCCGCTGCGCCTTCCGGGGCTGCCTCGGCATCGGTACACCTCCACGCGAAAGGAGACGGACCATGACATCGCACACGGCAACCTCGGTGGCAGCGCCCGGCTGGGGCGCCCTGCGGGACGGGCGCCGGACCCCCGCGGAACGGCGGGCCCGGGAAGGCGAGCGGGCGGAGGCCGACCTGCGCCTGCGGGTGAGGGGCTGGACGGGGCGCGGGGTGGCCGCCCTGGCGGCGGTGCTCGCGCTGTGGGCCGTCCTGTGGGCCGTCTTCCTGGCCGCGGTGGCCGAGCCCGCGGCGTCGGCGCGGGCGGCGCTGGTCGCGCGGGAGGCGGCGAGGACCGTCGTCGCGTCGGCGGCGGGGAGCCGGCCGTGACCGGGCGCGCGCGCGGCGGAGGCGGGCCCGGCGCGATCCGCGTCCGCGGGAACGGGACGGTGCGCTTCCGCCCCGGGCGGAAGGGCCTCGCCCTGAGGTCCCTGGGCGGCACCTTCCTCGTGACGCAGGAGGGCGACCGGATCGACCACGTCCTCGACGGGGCCGGCGAGTTCCGCACCCGGGAGCGGGGCCTGGTGGTGGCGTGGGCGCTGGAGGACGGCGCCATCGCGGCGCGCGAGGCCGCGTGAGGGCGGGTGTGCGACTCCGGCCCCCGGCGGCGGAGCGCGGCGATCCCGGTGTAGGATCGCCGCGTGCTGGCGGTGGAGGCAGAGGGGCTCGCCAAGCGCTACGCCGGGCTCCTGGGGCGGGGCGGGCACGAGGCGCTGCGCGGGCTCGACCTGCGCGTGCCGGCGGGCGCGGCCTTCGGCCTCATCGGCCCGAACGGCGCCGGGAAGACCACCTTCGTGAAGGCGCTGCTCGGGGTGGTCCGCCCCAGCGCCGGGACGGTGCGCCTGCTGGGCGGCGACCCGCAGGACCCCCGCGTGCGGGCGCGGGTCGGCTACCTGCCGGAGCGGCTCCGGCTCCCCTCCGCCTGGACGCCGCTCGAGACGCTCGAGAGCGTCGCCCGCCTGAAGCGCGCCGCCCGGGACCGCGCCCGGCTCCTCGCCCTCCTCGAGGAGGTGGGGATCGCGAAGGAAGCCTCGCGGCGCGTGGGCACCTTCTCGAAGGGCATGCGGCAGCGGGTGGGGCTGGCCGCGGCCCTGGTGGGCGAGCCGGAGCTGCTCGTCCTCGACGAGCCCACCGACGGGCTCGACCCCATCGCCCGGGCCGACGTGCGGGGCCTGCTCGGGCGGCTCCTGGCCCGGGGGGCGACCGTCTTCCTGAACTCGCACCTCCTCTCCGAGACCGAGCGGATCTGCGGGCGCGTCGGCGTGCTGGTGGCGGGCCGGATCGTCCGGGAGGGGCCGCTCGAGGAGCTGCTCCGCGCCTCGCCGCGCTGGCGGGTCCGCTTCTCCGACGGCGCGCCCGCCGAGGCGCTGGCCGCGGCCGGGTTCCGGGCCCAGGAGGGCGGGGCCTTCGCCCACGACGCCGCCGATCCGGCCGCGCTCAACGCCGCGCTCGACGCCGCCCGGGCGGCCGGGGCGCTGGTGGTGGAGGTGGGGCGCGAGCAGCGCGAGCTGGAGCAGGTCCTGGCCGACGCCATGGAGGCCGCGTGAGGACGCTCGCCGTCGCGCGCGACCTGCTCCGCGAGGCCCGCGCCCGGCGCTGGGTGCTGGCCCTGGCCGCCGGCGTGACCCTGCTCCTCCTCATGGCCGCCTTCGCCCTGGAGCTGGAGGTGGTGGACGGGGCGCTCGCCGCCTCGCGCTTCTTCGGGGAGCGGACGAACGACGAGATCCGCCCGGCCGACGTGGCCCTTCGGCCGCTCTTCGAGGGCGTCTCCTACGTCGTCTTCTACGCCGGGACGCTCTTCGGGATCCTGGCCTGCGCCGACTTCGCCCCGGCGCTGCTCGCCCCGGGGCGCATCGAGCACCTCCTGGCGCTGCCGGTCCGGCGCTGGGAGCTCGTCCTCGGCA
>DATIUR010000325.1:0-15599 GCA_035466675.1 Anaeromyxobacteraceae bacterium
GAGGGTCGCGAGGAACACGCTCGTGTACATGGGGTCGATCTTCATGAACCAGCCGGGACGGAGGTTCCAGGCGTCGAGCAGGCGCGCCAGCGCCACGAGCACGCGGACCAGCGGGCCCGGGAGCGCCATGATCAGGGCGACCTCGCGATCCACCGCGCGGCCGCCACCGCGCGCCCCCTCGATGGCCGCCGTCACGCCGGCCACGAAGGCCGGGAAGGGCTGGCCGCGGGGAACCTCGAGCTTCACGGTCGCGGTGGGTGAATCGTCGGACATCTCCACCTTCGCCACGAACGCGAGGAAGACGCCGCGGCGCTGGTAGATCCGGCCGCCCGAGACGAAGCGGTTCAGGGCCGGCCGGGCGTGAAGGGCGCAGGCGCAGGCGTAGGCGAAGAGGTGGAAGAGGGTGGCGCGCCCGGCGTGGGCGCGGTTGTAGGCCTTGAGCCAGGTCCGGGTCCGGCGCAGGTCGTAGACGCTGTCGTGCAGGACCGCGCTCTCGTTCCGGCCGCGCATGAGGTAGGGCATCACCAGGCGCACCGGCGCCTCGCCGCGGCACAGGTCGCCGTCCGGCCGGCGGAAGATCGGCATGGGCGGGGAGCGTCCGTCCCGGCGGCGGGCCTTGTCAAGAAGCCCGGCCTTCGCGCGCCCCGGGACGCTCTGCTAGCCTGGGCCGTCCCGATGCGCCGCGCCGCGCCCGCCCTGCTCCTCGCCCTCGCCGCCTGCCGCCCGGCCGTCCTCCCCGGCCCGGCGCGATCGCCCGAGGGCGCCCTCGTCGAGGTGGCCCCGGGCGATCTCCCCTCCTTCCGGGACGACCTCGAGCTGGCCGGGCTGGAGGAGGCGGTGGGCCAGTCGCTCGTGTACGTCCGCCGGGTGCTTTCCGCCGACCCGGCCCGCTCGGTGACCTTCGGCCCGGGGCGCGTCCCGCTGGCGCGCGTGCACGCCACGCTGGAGCGCTTCCTCGAGATCGTGCGGTCGCGCCCCACCCCGGTGGACCTCGACGCCGCGATCCGCCGAGAGTTCCGGGTCTTCCGCTCCGTCGGCGACGGGCGCGGGCAGGTGCTCGTCACCGGCTACTACCTGCCGGAGCTGCGCGGGGCGCTCGAGCGCGGCGGGCCCTTCCAGGTCCCGCTCCACCGGGCCCCGGACGACCTCGTCACCGCGCGGGCGCGCGACTTCCCGCAGCTCTCCGAGGACGTGGTGGGGCGGGTGGAGGGCGGGCGCCTGGTGCCCTACCCGACCCGGGCCGAGATCGCGGGCGGCGCGCTCCAGGGCAGGCGGGCGGAGCTGCTCTGGGTCGACTCGGCGGTGGACGCCTTCTTCCTGGAGGTGCAGGGGAGCGGCACGGTGCGGCTCCCGGACGGCACCGCCCGGGTGGTCACCTTCGCCGGCAAGAACGGGCACCGCTACGCCGCGGTGGGCGCGGAGCTGGTGCGGCGGGGCGCCCTCGCGCGCGAGGCGCTGTCGCTGCAGTCCGTCAAGGCCTGGCTCGTGGCGCACCCGTCCGAGCAGGAGGCGGTGCTCGCCACCAACCCCTCCTACGTCTTCTTCCGCTTCGCCGACGCGGCCGTGGGCTCGATCGGCGTCCCGGTGACGGCGGGCCGGACCATCGCCACCGACTTCCGCGTCTACCCGAAGGGCGCGCTCGCCTTCCTGGCGAGCGAGCGGGCCGCGGACGCGACCGGGCCGACCTTCGTCCCGTTCGCGCGCTTCGTGCTCGACCAGGACACCGGCGGCGCCATCCGGACGAGCGAGCGGGTGGACCTCTTCTTCGGCTCCGGCGCCTACGCCGAGTCCGCCGCCGGCCGGATGCGCCACCCGGGGACCCTGTACTACCTCCTCCTTCGATGAGGGGGCCTAGCGATGTGCCTGCGGCTCGGTGCCTCCGGTCCGCGCCGGGGCGTGCCGCGCCGCCAGCTCCTCGGCCAGCCGGTGCAGCCGCTCGTGCTCGCCCGCTCCGGTCTTCTCCTCCTCGTACCGCGCGCAGTCCCGGTCGACCTGCTCCAGGACGGGGGGCGGGAGACGCTGCCGGGCCATCGGGTAGAGGACCTGGTCCTCCTTCTGGATGTGCTGGCGGAGCAGGCTCGCGTAGCCGTGCGCCGCCTCGGCGAGGGCCTGGCGGTCCTGGTCGCTCCAGGGGGACGCCTGATCGGCCAGCGCCGCGAGCCGCCTCACGAAGGCGCGGCCGACGTCGTGCTCGTGGAGCATGACCGCGATGGGACCGCCCTCACGAGGGAAGCCGGCCTGCACCATGGCCTCGAAGAGGATGTCCTCCTCCTTGCCGTGGTGGCAGGCGTCGGCGAACTCGCGGATGAACTCGACGAAGCGCCCCAGCTCCCGCCGGTCGTCCGCGCCGCCGGCCGGCGACCCGCCGGCGAAGGCGGCGAGCGCGTCGAGGCCGCGCTCGATGATCCGGTGCTCTCCCATCAGGGTCTCGATCGCTCCCATGCTCGCCTCCTCGCGTGCCGGCGGCCGCGCCGCCCTTCGTGCCCTGCTATAAGGCTCCGGGCCGCGCCGCGACCGGGATTCGGCCGGCGGCCGCGGTCGACCCGAGCGGGCCACACCGGAGCGACGCCATGGACGTCTTCGAGACCCGATGCGAGGTGCGGTGGGCCGACCTCGACCCGAACGGCCACGTGCGCCACACGGTCTTCATGGACTGGGCGACGCAGTGCCGGGTCGCCGCGCTGGCCGCCGCCGGGCTCGGGCCGCGCCGCTTCCAGGAGCTCGGCTGCGGGCCGATCCTGTTCCGCGAGGAGACCGACTACCTGCGCGAGGTGGGCGCGGGCGACCGGATCACGGTCTCGCTCGAGGTGATCGGCGCGTCGCCCGACTGGAAGCACTGGCGGATCCGCCACCGGCTCGTGCGCGGCGACGGCGCACCCTGCGCGACGGTGGTGGTGCGCGGCGCGTGGTTCGACCTCGGGACCCGCAAGGTCGTGGCGCCGCCCGCCCCGATCGCCGAGGCCTTCGCCGGCTTCCCGAGGGGCGCCGACTTCGCGCCGATCGAGCGCGGGATGCCCTGAAGAGCCCGCTGCACCCGCCGCCGCCAGGAGCACCACCGCGGCCGCTCACCGGCCCGGCCGGGTTCGTGTTCGGCCGGACTCGGGGTCATGGCGAACCCGGTAGCCCGAAGGTAGCCCTGTACGGATTCCGGATTCCGGACGCGCCTGGCCGCGAAGATCCGTAGTACTTACGGTCGGTTCTAAAGCGGGGCGGAAGGTGCCTGCGGAACCCCGAGCCTGGCCCCCTCCTTGCTCTTGATCCAGATCAAGTTTCGTCGCTGCCCGAGCGGGCCGAGGTCCGCCTCACCGCAGCGCCGGGGAGATCTCCGATGACGTGGCGCACGATGGCGGTTCGCACGCAGCTCATGCTGATGGCGGGACTCGGGGTGGCGCTCGTGGCGGCGAGCGGGGCGCTGGGGTACAGCGGCGCCGACCGCATCGACGGCGCGATGGACGAGATCGTCGCGGCGGCCGAGGCCAGGCACGAGGGAGACATGGTGGACATGGTGCACGACTCGCTGCGGGGCGACGTGTACGCCGCCCTTCACGCCGCCGAGTCGGGGGAGGCCGCCGCCCGGCAGGAGGTGCAGGCCAACCTCGCCCTGCACGTGAAGGATCTCCGGGAGCGCATGGCGCTCTATGCCAGGAGCCTGCGGAGCGCCGAGCACCGGGCCAGGCTCGACGCGGTGGCGGGGGACCTGGAACGGTACGGGGCGGAGGCGTCCCACCTGGTGGACCTGGCCCTGCGCGACCGGGCCGCGGCCCTGGAGGCGATTCCCGGGTTCGCCCGCCGATTCGAGGAGATCGTCCCGCGGCTCTCGGCGCTCTCCTCCGCGGTCGGCGAGAGCGTCGTGGCGACACAGGGGAACGGCGATGCGGTCGCCGACGGCACCAGGCGCTTCGTCGCATGGGCCGCCGTGGCGGCGATCGTGCTCCTCTTCGCGGTCTCCCTGGCGATCGTGCGAGGGCTCATGGCGCAGCTGGGCGGCGAGCCGGCCCTCATCGTTCAGGTCGCCGAGCGCATCGCGAGGGGGGACCTGACCGTGGCGCTGGTGTCGGGCCGCAAGGAGGACTCCGGCGTCTTCGCCGCCATGAAGGTCATGGTGGAGAAGCTGCAGCAGGTGGTCGGCGAGGTGCGGGGCGGCGCCGACGCCCTCTCGGCCGCGGCCGGGCAGGTGGCCTCGACCAGCCAGACCCTCTCGCAGGGGACCGGAGAGCAGGCCGCCTCGGTGGAGGAGACCACCAGCTCGCTCGAGGAGATGAGCGCCTCCATCACCCAGAACGCGGAGAACGCGCGGCAGTCGGAGCAGATGGCGCAGAAGGGCGCGCGCGAGGCCGAGGAGTCGGGCAGGGCGGTGGGCGAGACGGTGCACGCCATGAGGCTCATCACCGAACGGATCGGCATCATCGAGGAGATGGCCTACCAGACGAACCTCCTGGCCCTGAACGCGGCCATCGAGGCGGCCCGCGCCGGCGAGCACGGAAAGGGCTTCGCGGTGGTGGCGCAGGAGGTGCGGAAGCTGGCGGAGCGGGCGCAGAAGGCGGCCAAGGAGATCAGCGAGCAGGCGGGGAGCAGCGTCCGGGTGGCCGACCGGTCCGGTCAGCTGCTGCAGGAGCTGGTCCCGTCGATCCGGAAGACCGCCGACCTGGTCCAGGAGGTGGCGGCGGCGAGCCAGGAGCAGTCGAGCGGGGTGTCGACGATCAACAGGGCCATGACCCAGGTCGACCAGATCACCCAGCGCAACGCCGCGGCCGCGGAGGAGCTGTCGTCGACGGCGGAGGAGATGGCCAGCCAGGCGGAGGCCCTGCAGCACCTCATGGCCTTCTTCCAGGTGTCGGGCGAGCACGAGGAGGCCCGGCGGCGCACCCGGGTCGGGTCCGTCCAGGCGCCGCAGGTCCACGCCCCCGCCCGTCCGGCGCCGCTTCCCGTCGGACAGGCCCTCCACCCGGTCGTCAGCCGGGCGAGCAGGCCCAACGGGGCGGCGGCGGAGGGGGCCTTCAGGCGCTTCTAGGCGGGCCCGGTCCCCTCCTGGACTGAGTCCTCCGTCGTACCCCGCTCGGGCCCCGAGGCCGATCTGGCGCCGCCGGGGGACGGGGAGCAGCCTGCTCACCACGCTCTCGGCCACGCTGGGCACGCTGGTCGCGGGCTGGCTCGACTGGAACGTGTTCGTGCCGCTGCTCGACTGGGACAAGGCGAGCACGTTCCGCGGCAACCGCCGATCTCGCAGGGGACGAGAGCGCGGGCGCTGCTCGACTGGAGGAGGCAACCGTGAACGCCGCCGTCGCCGCCCGGGTCGCGTTCCGATCCCTCGCGAACCTCGCCGTGGGGCGCCCGCTGTGCGTGTCCTTCGAGGTGACCCACTCCTGCCCGGCGAGGTGCCTGCACTGCGACAAGGGAGGCATGAAGCCCGGCGAGAAGCGGCTCGCGCCCGAGGACTACCGCCGGCTGGCGCGGGAGCTCTCGCCGGCGGTGGTGCAGCTCTCGGGCGGGGAGCCGCTCACGCGCGGGGACCTCGAGGAGGTCGCGCGTGCCGTGGAGAACCCCCGGGGCCCTCCGCTCGTCATCTGCGTGACGAACGGGTGGCTGCTGGACGAGCGGCGCTACCGCTCGCTCCTCCGCGCGGGGGTGGACGTCTTCTCGATCTCGCTCGATTTCCCCGACGCGCGGCACGACGGGTTCCGGCGCATTCCCGGGCTCTACGCGAAGCTCGACGACCTCGTCCCCCGCCTCGCGCGCCTGGGCGCCGGCAACGTCGCCCTCAACACCGCGCTGACGCGCGCGAACTTCGCCGAGATCCCCGCGCTCGTGGCGAACGCCGAGCGCTGGGGCGTGAAGATCGCCTTCAGCGCCTACAGCGTGCTCCGCACCGGGAACCGCGACTACTGCATCGAGCGGGCGGAGGATCTCGACCTCCTCGCGCGCCACTGCGAGCTCCTCCGGCGCGAGCACCTGGCGGAGGTTCCTGGCGCGGCGCACGGCGGGCCCGTGACCCCCGTCGCCCTCCGGTTCCCGGGAAGCGGAGCCAGCGGTTCCTCGGACATCTCTACTCGGGCCTGACAACGCCCACGCTCGAGCGCCTCCCTCCGCGACTCCTACCGACTCCGCTGCCTGCCGCCCCCCAGGAATTCCACGCCTTCGACCGTCGCCAGGTCCCGGTCGAAGGTCCCGAGCGGCCCGTGTCCGGCCTTGCGGCCGATCTCGAGCACCAGGCAATCGGAGAATCCGAGCGCCGGGCGCTCTCGGAAGTGCGCCAGCGCTCGCTCGACGACCTCCGGGTCCTGAACGCTCAGTTCCCGGTGGTTCAGCAGCATCTCCACGGCCTGGGCGCGCGCGGGCGCCGCGACCTCGTAGACCGACTCCAGGACCCACAGGGTTTCCGCCAGTACCAGGTGTGAAACCCACGCGCCGCCGGCCACGAACGCCTCCGCCGCTGCCGTCTGGCGTTCGTCGTCTCGCGCCAGGAGCCGCACGAGGACGTCGGTGTCAACGGCGCGCATGGCGCCGCCGGACGTGCGTGCCAATCCCGGCCCTGAGCTCCTCGAGGCTGCGCCGCCTCGGCGCACTCCCCGGGAACAGGGCCTCGTGCAGCTCCCTCGAGGAGTATCGCCCCGAGCGCCGCACGACGATCCGCTCCCCGTCGGCATCCCACTCGATCACGGAACCTGGCCCGATGCCTAGCCGGCGCCGGACCTCGGCCGGGATGGAGATCTGCCCCTGGGCGGTCACCCGCGACTCGGCGATCTTGAGATCCTCTCCCCGCACGTCGGAATCATTACCTAGGTAATCGAGCCTGTCAACCCCCGCACGATGCGGGTCGCGGGCGGCTGAAAAGGCCGGCCCGCCGCGCGGCGGGGGGAAGCGGAACTCCGGGCGCGCGCCGTCGTAGGATGCCGGACCGCCATGACCGCCCCCTCCCATCCGCCGGCCCGTCTCGCCTGGGGGGTGTGGGGCCTGGGCGCGGCCCTCTACGTGGTCGGCTTCTTCCACCGCGTGGCTCCGGCGGTGATCACGGGGGAGCTGTCCGCCGAGTTCGGCCTCTCCGCCACGGCCCTCGGCAACCTGTCGGCCTTCTACTTCTTCAGCTACGTGGCGATGCAGGTCCCGACCGGCATCCTGGCCGACCGCTGGGGCCCCCGGCGCCTGCTCACCGCAGGCGCGCTGGTGGCGGCGGCGGGGACGCTGGCGTTCGCTCTCGCGCCGGCCCTCTGGGTGGCGAGCGCGGGGAGGCTCCTCGTGGGCGGCTCGGTGGCGGTGGCGTTCGTGGGCATGCTCGAGATCGCCGGCCACTGGATCGCGCCGCGCCGGTTCGCGCTGGCGAGCGGGATGGCGCTCCTCACCGGGATCGCCGGCGCGGTCCTGGCGGGCGTCCCGCTGCGCCTCCTGGTCGACCGGTTCGGGTGGCGGCCCGTCATGGCCGCGAGCGCGGCCGGCACCCTCCTGCTCGCGGCCGCCATCTGGTCGTTCGTCCGGGACGACCCGCGGGAGCGGGGCCACCGGAGCCACCACGTCGGAGGGGACGGCGAGGGGGTGCGCTCCGTGCTCGGGGGGCTCGTGGAGGTTCTCCGGTACCGCAACACCTGGCTCCTGTCGATCGTCCCCGGGGGCGTGGTCGGCGCGCTCCTCACCTTCGCCGGGCTGTGGGGCGTTCCCTGGCTCACGGCGGCCTACCGGCTCACCACGGCCGAGGCCGCCGGCGTCACCTCCCTCCTGCTCGTGGCCTGGGCGCTCGGGGGGCCCGCCTTCGGGGCCCTGTCCGACCGCCTCGGGCGGCGGAAGCCGCTCTACGTGGCGGGCGTCGGGGTCGTCGCGCTCGCCTGGGCGCTCGTTCTCTACGGCTCGCCGCCGCGGGACCTGCTCCTGCCCCTCCTGCTCGTGGCGGGGTTCGGCTCCGGGTGCATGGCGCCCGGGTTCGCCTTCGCGAAGGAGTCGGTCCCGCCCTCGCTCGCCGGGACCGTGTCGGGCGTGGTCAACACCGGCGTCATGGTCGGACCCATGGTCCTTCAGCCGTCGGTGGGGTGGGTGCTCGACCGGCTCTGGAGCGGGACCGTCCAGGGGGGCGTGCGGGTGTACGAGCTCTCCTCGTACCGGGCCGGCTTCGGGCTGGTGATGGCCTGGCTGGCCCTGTCCCTCGCCCTCATCCCGTTCGCCCGCGAGACCGGGTGCCGCCAGCTCCCGGGCGGGCCGGGCGCGCCCGACCGGACGCCGGGCCGGTCCCCCGAGCACGGGGTCGACCGTCCGTGACGGCGGGCGGCTGGCGGGTCTACTTGACCAGCGTCACCGGCAGGTCGGTCAGGTGCAGGACCTTGGTGGCGACCGAGCCCATATCGGCGGCGCGAGCGAGCCCGGGCTGCGAAGCGGTCCCGGCGGCGCTAGAGTTCCGCGCCATGACCGTGGACACCCTGCTGGCCGGGGCGGCCGCCGCCGCCCTCCTCGCCGCCGCCCTCCCCGCCCAGGGCGCCCCGCCCTCCGGGACGAACCCCCTGCTCGCCCCCTGGAAGGGGCCCTACGGCGGCGTGCCGCCCTTCGATCGGGTGAAGGTCGAGCACCTGGCGCCGGCGCTCGAGGCGGCCATGGCCGAGGCGCTGGCCGAGATCGACCGGATCGCCGCCGAGACCGCCCCGCCCACCTTCGAGAACACGCTCGCCGCCCTGGAGCGGAGCGGGCGGACGCTCGACCGGGTGAGCGCGGTCTACGGCGTCTTCGGCTCGACGCTCTCGACCCCCGACGTGCAGGCGGTCGAGCGGGAGATGGAGCCCAGGCTCGCGGCCTTCTACGACCGCGTCACCCAGAACGAGGCGCTCTTCGCCCGCGTCGCCGCGGTCTACGAGAATCGCGACGCGGCCGGGCTCACCGCGGAGCAGAGGCGGCTCGCCTGGGTGACCTACACGAGCTTCGTGCGGGCCGGCGCCAGGCTCGACGCGAAGGCGAAGGCGCGGGTGGCCGAGGTGAACCAGCGGCTCGCCTCGCTCTACACGACCTTCGGCCAGAACGTGCTCGCCGACGAGAACGACCGGTTCCTCCTCCTCGAGGCCGCCGACCTGGACGGCCTGCCCGAGTCGGTCCGGTCGGCCGCCGCCGCGGCCGCCGCGGCCCGCGGGCAGGAGGGGAAGTGGGCGGTCCTCAACACCCGCTCGAGCGTGGAGCCGTTTCTCTCCTGGTCCACCCGCCGGGACCTGCGCGAGAAGGTCTGGCGCACCTTCGTCTCCCGCGGCGACGGCGGCGACGCGCACGACAACGGCGCCGTGGTCCCCGAGATCCTGAAGCTGCGCGCCGAGCGGGCGAAGCTGCTCGGCTACCCGACCCACGCGCACTGGCGGCTCGAGGACTCGATGGCGAAGACCCCGGAGCGCGCCCTGGCCCTCCTGGAGGCGGTCTGGACGCCGGCGGTGGCCCGCGTCCGCGAGGAGGTGGCCGACATGCAGGCCATCGCCGACCGGGAGGGCGCCGGAATCCGGATCGAGCCCTGGGACTACCGCTTCTACGCGGAGAAGGTCCGCAAGGCCCGCTACGACCTGGACGAGAACGAGGTGAAGCCCTACCTCCAGCTCGAGAGGCTGCGGCAGGGGATGTTCTTCGTGGCGGAGCGGGTCTTCGGGCTCCGGTTCGTGCCCGTCGCGAAGGGGAAGGTCCCCGTCTACCACCCCGACGTCCGGGTCTGGCAGGTGCGGGACGCCGCGGGCCGGCACGTGGGCCTGTGGTTCTTCGACCCGTGGGCGCGGCCCGGCAAGCGCTCCGGCGCCTGGATGAGCGCCTACCGCCGCCAGGAGCGGTTCGACGGCGAGGTGCCCACCATCGTCTCGAACAACTCCAACTTCGTGAAGGGGAAGCCCGGAGAGCCGGTCCTGGTGAGCTGGACCGATGCCGAGACCCTCTTCCACGAGTTCGGCCACGCGCTCCACGGCCTGGCGTCGAAGGTGAGCTACCCGTCGCTCTCGGGAACGTCGGTGGCGCGGGACTACGTGGAGTTCCCCTCGCAGCTCCTCGAGCACTGGCTCGCGACGCCGGAGGTGCTCGACCGGTTCGCCCGGCATCACCGGACCGGCAAGCCCATCCCGCGCGCGCTGGTGGCGAAGATCGAGCGGGCCGCCACGTTCAACGAGGGCTTCCGGACGGTGGAGTACCTCTCCAGCGCCCTGGTGGACATGAGGCTGCACCTCGCCGCGGACCGGGAGATCGAGCCGCGCGCCTTCGAGCGCGAGACGCTGGAGGCGCTGGGGATGCCCCCGCAGCTGGTGATGCGCCACCGCATCCCGCACTTCTCCCACCTCTTCTCGAGCGACGGCTACTCGGCCGGCTACTACAGCTACCTCTGGGCGGACACGCTCACGGCCGACGCCTGGGAGGCCTTCACCCAGGCGGGCGGCCCCTGGGACCGGGCCGTGGCGAGGCGCCTCGTCGACCACGTCTTCGCCGCGGGCAACACGGTGGACCCGGCCGAGGCCTACCGCGCCTTCCGCGGGCGCGACGCCGGCATCGCCGCGCTGATGCGCAAGCGCGGGTTTCCGGTGCCGCCCGAGCCGGGGGGCGGCGGCGCGCCCTCGACGAGGTGAGCCCGCGGGTCCCCGGCCCGCCTCAGGAGAGCCCGCCGAACCGGGAGAGCGCCTGGCGGACGAAGCGGGAGCGCACCTGCTCGCTGGCGAGGGCTCGCTCCACGCCGGGGAGCCGGACCAGCGCGTCCAGGGCGTGCCGGAGGAAGCGGCTGCCGAGCCCCGCTCCGGCGTCCACCAGCAGGTCGGCGAGCCGGCCACGCTCGAGCGCCATGCGCACCGCCTTCTCGACGGCGTTGGCCGGGACGCGGGGGCGCTCCGTGCGCGACATGCGGAGCGCGCCCTTCCGGCAGGCGTCGCCGCACACGCCGCAGCCGATGCACCGCTCGAGGTCGAAGGTGGGCTCGAGCTCGTTCCGTCGGGTTCCGGCCCGGCGAACCGGCCTCATCTCGATCGCCGCCACCGGGCAGGCGCGGGCGCAGCGGGAGCAGCCGGCGCAGCGGGCCTCGTCCCGCGCCGGCTCGAAGCCGCTGGGGTTCACCGCCGCGAGCCCCCAGGCGTTGATGCCCTGGAGCTGCTCGCAGCAGCAGCCGCAGCAGTTGCACACGAAGGCGGGCCTCGCCTGGACGTTGTCGGCGATCTGCACCAGGCCCGCCTCGCGCGAGCGGGCGAGCAGGTCCATCGCCTCCGGCCGGTCCAGCTTCCGCCCGAAGCCGCGCCGGATCACGAATTCGGCGCCTCCGTTCAGGGAGAGGCAGTTCTCCATCGGCGCGTCGCAGCGCTTCCCCATGTGCTCCGCCTCGTGGCGGCAGAAGCAGAGCGAGACCGCCCAGGCGCGCGCGCCGCCCACCACCTCGGTGGCGCGCTCCCAGCCGAGCACGTCCGGGAGCGGCCCGTCGGCGAGCGCCGTCTCGTGGACGAGGGTGCGGCCGATCTTGGTCTCGAACCCGAGCGCCTCCCGCGCGAAGGCGGGGTCACCGCGGGTGTAGGCGTGCAGCGCCTCGGCCATGCGCCGCTTCGGGACGGAGTCCTTCGCGCGCATGAGCGAGTACTCGAAGAACCCGACCACGGGCGGCGAGAGCAGGTAGCTCGTCCTCCCCGTGCGCGGGTGGACGATGTCCATCACGATCCCCTTGTCGCACATGGGGTCGAGCCGCGCCCGCAGCTCCTCCGCCGGGGTCCCCAGCCGGCGCGCCAGCCCCTCCAGCGAGATGGGACGGACCGGCAGCCGCGAGGCGAGGTCGGCCTCCTCGGGCGTGTAGAGGATCTCCAGGATCTCCCGCCAGCCCTCGCGGGCGGCGGGATCGGCCGGCTCGGCGAGCGCGACCGGCCCCCGCTCCAGGCGGGAGAGGAGCCCCCGGTACTGGTCCTTCAGGCGTCCGGCGTGGCCCATGCCCTGAACGGGTACCACGTTCGCGCGGGCCGGCCCAGCGTGGCGGGGGCCCCGCCGCCGGGACCGCCGCCGCAACCATTCCCCGCCCGGCGGCTCTCCCGGGTTACAGTTCGCGCTTCATCATCCCAGGGCCGCGAGAGCCGAGAAGGGGGAAACCAATATGTCCAGAGTCGACGAGATGGTGGGCGTGCTGCGCCAGTGGCAGGGACTCGAGCGCCAGGCCATGAACGACACGGCGGAGATCATGGAGAAGACGTCGAGCCCGCTCATCCGGATCCTCATGGAGATCATCCGGCACGACTCGCTCATGCACCACCGGGTCGAGCAGTTCCTGATCGACAGCGTGACGAAGGACGCCGTCACCGTGACCCGCGAGGACATCGTCGAGGTCTGGGACAAGCTCGAGGCGCACGACCGGGCCGAGCGGAAGACCATCCAGATGGCGGAGGAGCTGCAGAAGAAGGCCTGGTCGCCGGTGCACAAGCTCCTGCTCGACTACCTGCTCAGGGAGGAGGGGAAGCACGACTCCCTGATCGCGCAGCTCGACAACTTCAAGAAGGAGCTGTCGAAGGGCTCGGGCGCGTAGCGCCCACCTTGAAGGGATGGGAGGGCAGGGCGCCCTTGCGCCCTGCCCGGAGCCGATCGACTACTTCGGAGGGGTGACGGCCTTCGTCACGCGGACCAGGCCCTCCCGCGCCTTTCGGACGTCCTGCCAGTCGGCGGGCTTGGCGGCCTCGAACCCCTTCTTCATGTTGAGCGCCTCGAGGATGGGCGCGTTGGCCGGGTTCTTCGCGAACTCGACCAGGGCCTTCTGGACGCGGGCGACCACCTCCGGGGGAACGTCCTTCCGCGCCGCGAAGGGCAGCGGCGAGTACTCCTTGGTGGTGTAGAGGATCCGGAGCTGGGCGCGGGCCTCCTCGGGCATGAGCTGGAAGGTGCGCGTGAGGCCGCCGGCGGCGTCCGCCTTGCCCTGGAGCACCGCCTGGTACCCCGCCTCGTGCGAGCCGGAGATCACGACCTTGACGTCCTTCTGCAGGTCGAGCCCGGCCTCGTTCTGGATGGCGTAGAGCGGCAGGACGGCGGCGCCGAACGACCCCGCGCTGGGGATGGAGATGGTCCCGCCCTTCAGGTCCTTGAGCCCCCTGGCCTTGCTGGTCTTGGCGACGACCAGCACGCCCACGGTCTTCGCGCCCACCTCCCGCGCGAACGCCTGGTAGAGGGGCTCGGCCTGAACGTAGGCGAGGGTGTTGTGGTAGTAGAACGCGTACTCGCCCGCCGCCGCCCGCGTCCCGAACTCGGAGATGGAGGGGGCGGTGACGAACTTCAGCTTCACGCCGGACATCTCGCTCAGCCGGTCGAGGAACGGCACCCACTGCTCCGCCACCTTTGCGGTGGCCACCTGCGGCAGGACGCCGAACTCGTACACCGGATCCTCGGCGCGCGCCGGAATGGCCGCCGCGACCAGAGCTCCGACGAGAGCCACGGCCGCGACCTTCTTCCCTGCGAACATGTTGTCCTCCTTGCCGATGGTTCAGCTGCGGTAACGCTCCACGATCTCGGACAGGCGCGCGGACACGGACTTGAGCCGCTCCGCCGCCTGGCGCATCTCCACGCTCCCCTCGACGCTCCCCTCGGCCGCCCGGGCCAGCTGGGAGAGCGCACCGACGATCTCGTTCACCCCGGTGGCCGTCTGGCGAGAGCTCTCGGCGATCTGCCTGGCCGCCGCGGCGGAGTCGCGACACACGGCGGTGAGGTTCCCGATGCTCTCTCCGGCGCGCCGCGCCAGCTCCGCGGTCGAGCGCGCCTTCTCCCGGCCGTGCCCGGTGGCGGCGGCGGCCGCCTTGGTGCTGGCCACGATGTCCCCGAGGAGCTTGGGCACCTCGCTGGCCGCGCCGGCCGACTGCTCCGCCAGCGTGCGCATCTCGTGGGCGATGACGGAGAAGCTCTTCCCGGCGTCGCCCGCCCGGGACGCCTCGATGGCCGCGTTGAGCGCGAGCACGTTGGACTGCTGCGCCAGGTCCCTGACGGTGTCGATGGTCGACCCGATCTGCGCGACGCGCTCGACGAGGACGTCGAGGCGGGAGGCGATGCCCGCCACGCTCTGCTCGACCTGGGAAGTGCTGGAGACCGCCTCCTCGACCACCTCCGCGCCGGCTCGGGACGACTCCTCCGCGTTCTCGGCCACCGAGATGACCCCCTCGGCCTGATCGGTCGCCGCCTGGGAGGTCTGCGCGATCTCCTTGACCGACGCGTTCATCTCGGTGACCGACACCGACTGCTGCGTCGCCATGGTGGCCTGCCGCGTCGCCGAGGCCAGCATGTTGTTGGACTCCCGCTCCATGGCGGCGGCGGCCTCCCGGAGCTCCCGGAGCATCGACTGCAGCTCCGAGACCATGTGCCCGAAGCTCCGCCCCAGGTCGGCCACCTCGTCGTTCCCGGAGCGGTCCACGTCCTGGCGCAGGTCGCCCCGCGCGATGCCGAGGGCCGCACGGGAGAGGTCGACCAGAGGCCTCGTGACGAAGCGCGCCAGCGGGTACATGACGAGGAGGCAGGCCGCGAAGATCACGGCCGCGATCAGCATCGAGCGGCGGCTGGCGGCCCCGATCTGCCGGGTGAGCTGCTCGGTGGGGAAGCCGATCTCGGCCGAGCCGAGGACCTTGAGCCCGGCCGTCCCGGCGCCGGTCTCGGTGGCGGTGTCGAGGCCGAGGGGATCGAGGTACTGGGCCAGCGCCTTGCCCTTGAAGGTCACCAGGGTCACCAGGTGCAGCATCTCCCGATCGCCGACCTTCGCCGTCTTCTCGAGCAGCCGGCTCCCGAGATCCATCTGGCCGAGCTCGACCGCTTCCGGACGCGCCGTCCCCAGGTCCTCCGTCGCCGCCTCCGCGAGGATGTGCCCGAGCTCGTCGCGGACGATCACGTACGCCGCACCCGGCACGTCCGCCAGCGTCGCCTTGGCGAGGGTGTCGAGGCCGGTCATGTCCTGGGCGAAGACCATGTTGGTGGAGGTGTTCGCCAGGGACAGGGCGGCCATCCGCCCGCGGCGGGTGAGCTCGGTCTCGAGCAGCTCCCGGACGTCGCGGGCGAAGGAGAGGGCGAGGATGACGGCCACGAGCGCGATGGAGAGCGCGGCGGCGCCCAGGATCTTGAAGGTGAGGCCGACGCGGAGCCCGAGCGCGCTCGCGGCTTGGCCGGTGGGGACCGGTGGCGCAGTCGGGCTCGCGGGCTGTTCCATGCGGGTGCCTCAGGAGGAGCGCGGCGGGGGCTCGGTGGAGGGGGCGGCGCCGCCGCTGCGGAAAAATGGCTCGCCGCCGCCCGGCACTGGGGCGGCGGCGCTCCCGGCGAGGGGCGCCCGATCGGCGCCCCCGCTCGTGACGTGCGCTGTCAGACGACTGCCGCGCGCGATGTCCGCCTCCGCCCCCCCGGTCCGCCGACCAGCGTCGCGCGGTTGTTTCCCTGAGTCAAGGTTACGTCCTCAGGGGCACTGGGTCTCCCAGCATTCGCCGAAGGCGTTGGTCCAGGCGTCGAACCGCAGCTTCGGTCGCACCTGGCGGTCGTCCCAGTAGATGTCGTTCGAGGCGACGAACTTGCGGAACGCCTCCAGGATCCGGACGTAGTCCGCCCGGTCGCCCGCGTTCAGGGCCGCGTTGCTCGTCCGCGCGTTCAGGAAGGCGATGGTGGCGTCGCGGAGCTGCTTCTGCGCCTTCTCCGACCACTGCACC
>DATIUR010000326.1:0-2281 GCA_035466675.1 Anaeromyxobacteraceae bacterium
CGGACGGGCGCACGCCTGATCTACTGTAGCCCGGGGGTCCGACAGGTCGCCTGACCCGACCGGCCACGATTTCCGGCCACGGATCGATCGGTCAGGCCGGACCCGTCGCCGGCGCTCCCGCAGGGCGCTCGATGTCGGAGATGACCCCGCTGGTTCCGCCGGCAGGTGAGGGCGGCGCGTCCGGCGGCGGGGCGAGCCCTGCTGCCGAGAGCGGCATCGTTCTCGATGAGCGCGGACCCCGGCGGGGTTCGCCCCTCATCAGCAGGCTCACCGGACTCGACCCTCGGCGATACTCCGGGCTCCTTCGACCTCGGGGTGTGCATGGCGCTGCTGATCCTGGGACTGGTGGTGTTCCTCGGCGTGCACTCGACGCGCATCATCTCCGATGGGTGGCGGAGCGAGATGGTGGCGCGACTGGGGTTGAATCCGTGGAAGGGGATCTACTCGGCGATCTCGATCGCCGGCTTCGTGCTCATCCTCTGGGGCTACGGACTGGCCGGGACGGCAGCGGTTCCGCTGTGGTCGCCCCCTGCGTGGACCGCCCACCTGGCCGCGGCGCTGACCGTTCCAGCATTCATCCTGCTCGCCGCCACCTACGTGCCGCGCAACCAGATCAAGGCGGCCGTCCACCATCCCATGGTCCTCGGCGTTCAGCTCTGGGCGCTCGCCCATCTGCTCGCCAACGGAACGCGACCCGCCGTGCTCCTCTTCGGCGCCTTCCTCGCGTGGGCCCTCCTCAGCTACGTCGCCGCGCGCCGCCGCGACCGAGCGGAGGGGCACACCTACCCGGCGGGCAGGCCGGCCATGACGCTCGTGGCAGTGGCCGCCGGCGTGGGGTCGTGGGCGGCCTTCGCGCTCTGGCTGCACGGTCGGTGGATCGGGGTGGCGCCGCTCGGCTGAGCCAAGGTCCTCGATGTCTTCACCCGGGCCCTCTTCCCCCGGGCCCGGGCGCCAGCGGACCCCGCTCGCAGGCCGCCCTCGCCAGGGATCCACGCGACGCGGACCCCGTGATCCGGGGCATGATGCTCCGGCATGGACGCATCCCGGCGGCCCGTCGACGGCTTCGCGGTGGGCACGATGCTGCTCCTCTGCGCGATCTGGGGCGCGCAGCAGGTGGCCATCAAGCTCGCCGCGCACGACGTCGCCCCGCTCGTGCAGGTGACGATACGGTCCGGGTTGAGCGCGCTCCTCGTCGCCGCGCTCGGGGCGGCGCGGGGCCGGTGGATCCCGCTCGGCGCCCGGCACCGCGGGCCCGGTCTCCTCGCCGGGGCGCTCTTCGGGCTCGAGTTCCTCCTCATCGCGGAGGGGCTCAGGAACACCTCGGCCTCGCACCTCGTCGTCTTTCTTTACACGGCGCCGGTCTTCACCGCGCTCGGCCTCCATCTGTTCGTGCCGGGGGAGCGCCTGCGGCGCCACCAGTGGCTCGGCGTCGCGGTCGCCTTCGGCGGCATCGCGCTCGCCTTCCTGGGCGGAGGCGGCGCGGCGCCGGGCGCCATCCCGGGGACGGGGGCGGGCGCGCCCTGGGGCGACCTCTGCGCCGTGCTCGCCGGGGCGGCCTGGGGCGCCACCACCGTCGTCATCCGAACCTCGTCCCTGTCGGAGGCGCCCGCGTCGGAGACGCTGCTCTACCAGCTCGTCGTCGGGTTCGTCCTCCTCCTCGCGGCGTCCCTGGGCCTGCGGACGGGGCCCGTGATCTTCACGCGGGTCGCGATCGCGAGCCTGCTCTTCCAGGGCGTGGTCGTCTCGTTCGCGAGCTACCTCGCCTGGTTCTGGCTCCTGCGCCGCTACCTCGCGACCCGGCTCTCGGTCTTCTCGTTCATGACGCCCGTCTTCGGCGTGACGTTCGGGGTCGTCGCGCTCGGCGATCCGGTGACGCCCACCTTCGGGGCCGGCGCCGCGCTCGTGCTCGCCGGGATCACGATCGTGAGCGGGGCAGGGTTCTTGCGGCGCGGCGCGCCCTCCAGGGCGCCGTCGCGGGACGCGCGGTGACGTCGCCGTCCACCTGTCTCGCGGAGGAGGCCGCCGAAGTGCCGCTCGATCATTCGCACGGCGCAGCCACGGCCGCAGGTCCGAACCGCCGAACCCCAGGTCCGGCCTTCGCAGACCGGGCTTCCGCTTCACGAGCTCGGGCCGCCTGCCTGCTCGTGCTCGCGTTCAGAGGTTGGTGAGTCGGCCACGCCGTCCCGGCCCGCCCCAGGGCACGAGGACGGCGCGGAGCGCGGGCTCGTCCTATGAGTGGGATCGGGGGGAAGCAGGCGTGGACGCCTGGGCCATGTGCGAC
>DATIUR010000327.1:0-5612 GCA_035466675.1 Anaeromyxobacteraceae bacterium
CATGGAGACGAGACAGTTCATCGGCGGGCAGTTCGTGAAGGGCGAGGGGCCGGAGGAGAGCGTGCTCGACCCCGCCAGCGGGGAGGTGCTGGCCAAGGTCCCCGAGGCCTCCGCCGGCCAGGTCGAGGCGGCCGTCCAGGCCGCCGAGAAGGCCTTCGCCGGCTGGTCGCGGACCGTTCCGCGCGACCGGGCCGCGCTCCTGCTCAAGCTCGCCGACGCCGTCGAGGCGAACGCCGCCGAGCTGGCCCGGCTCGAGTCCCGGAACACCGGCAAGCCCTACCCGGCCGCGCTCGCCGACGAGATCCCGGCCATCGCCGACGTGTTCCGCTTCTTCGCCGGGGCGGCGCGCTGCATGACCGGCGCGGTCTCGGGCGAGTACACCCCCGGCTACACCAGCATGATCCGGCGCGATCCCATCGGCGTGGTGGCCTCCATCGCCCCCTGGAACTACCCGCTCATGATGGCGGCCTGGAAGCTCGGGCCGGCCCTGGCCGCCGGGAACACCGTGGTCCTGAAGCCCTCCGAGCAGACGCCGCTCACCACGCTGCGGCTCGCCGCGCTCGTGGCGCCGCTCTTCCCCGCGGGCGTCGTCAACGTCGTGACCGGCAAGGGGGCGACGGTGGGCGGGCCGCTCGTGGCGCACCCGCTCGTCCGGATGGTCTCCCTCACCGGCTCCATCCCCACCGGCCGCAAGGTGCGGGAGGCGGCGCAGAGAGATCTGAAGCGCACCCACCTCGAGCTGGGCGGCAAGGCGCCCATCATCGTCTTCGACGACGCCGACCTCGAGGCCACGGTGACCGGCCTGCGCGCCTTCGGCTACTACAACGCCGGCCAGGACTGCACCGCCGCCTGCCGCGTCTACGCGGGCTCCAAGATCTACGAGAAGCTGGTGGCCGATCTCTCCGGCGCCGTCTCGAGCCTCAAGGTGGGCACGCAGGACGAGCCGGGCGTGGAGATGGGCCCGCTCATCACCGCCGCGCACCGCGAGCGCGTGGCCGGCTTCGTGGACCGCGCCGCCGCCCTGAAGCACGTCACCGTGACCGCGGGCGGGAAGGTCCGGCCCGGCAAGGGGTTCTTCTTCGAGCCCACCGTGGTGGCCGGGGCCAGGCAGGAGGACGAGATCGTGCGCAAGGAGGTGTTCGGCCCGGTCGTCTCGGTGACCCGCTTCGACGACGTCGAGCAGGCCATCGCCTGGGCGAACGACTCCGACTACGGGCTCTCCTCCTCGGTCTGGACGCGCGACGTCTCGAAGGCCATGCAGGTGGCGGCGCGCCTCCAGTACGGGGCCACCTGGATCAACACCCACTTCATGCTGGTGTCGGAGATGCCCCACGGCGGCGTGAAGCAGTCCGGGTACGGCAAGGACCTTTCCATGTACGCGCTCGAGGACTACACGCTCGTGCGCCACGTGATGGCGAAGTTCTGAGAAGCAGGCTTCGGGCTACGGGCTCCGGACTGCAGGCCTCGGCGCATCGCCGCTTTCGCTGGAGCCGGCAGCCTGGAGGCCGTAGCCCGACCGCGAGGAGGGATCCACCGTGAGCGACAACGCCAGCCTGAAGCTCCGGAGGGAGGCCGCCACGCCCCGCGGCGTCTCGGTGATGGCCCCCTTCTTCGTGGCGCGCGCCGAGAATGCGGAGCTGTGGGACGTGGAGGGGCGCCGGTACGTCGACTTCGCCGGCGGCATCGCCGTGCTCAACACCGGCCACCGCCATCCCCGGGTGGTGGCGGCCCTGAAGGCGCAGCTCGACGCCTTCACCCACACCGCCTACCAGGTGGCGGCCTACGAGTCGTACGTGGCCCTGGCCGAGCGGCTCAACGCCCTCACCCCCGGCAAGCACCCCAAGAAGACCACCTTCTTCTCCACCGGGGCCGAGGCGGTCGAGAACGCGGTGAAGATCGCCCGGGCCGCCACCGGGCGGAGCGGCGTCGTCGCCTTCGCGGGCGGCTTCCACGGCCGCACGCTCCTGGCCCTCGCCCTGACCGGGAAGGTCGCGCCCTACAAGGTCGGTTTCGGCCCCTTCCCGGGCGAGGTGTACCACGTCCCCTTCCCGGTCGCGCTGCACGGCGTCTCGGTGGAGGACTCCCTGCGCGCCATCGAGGCCCTCTTCAAGGCGGACGTCGAGCCGAGGCGGGTGGCCGCCATCCTGATCGAGCCGGTGCAGGGCGAGGGCGGCTTCTACGTGGCTCCCCCCGATCTCCTGCGCGGGCTCCGGCGGATCTGCGACGAGCACGGCATCCTGCTGGTGGCCGACGAGATCCAGTCGGGCTTCGCCCGCACCGGGAAGATGTTCGCCATGGAGCACCACGACGTCCTGCCCGACCTCATGACGACGGCCAAGTCGCTGGCAGGAGGCGTCCCCCTCTCGGCGGTGACGGGGCGCGCCGAGGTCATGGACGCGCCTGCCCCGGGCGGCCTGGGCGGGACCTACGCCGGGAGCCCGCTCGCCGTCGCCGCCGCCCACGCGGTGCTCGACGTCATCGCCGAGGAGAGGCTGGTCGAGCGCGCCGGCCGGCTGGGGGACGCGCTCCGGGCGCGCCTGGAGGGGCTCCGCCCCCGGGTGCCCGGGATCGCCGAGGTCCGCGGGCTGGGCGCCATGCTGGCGGTGGAGCTCACGAAGCCCGGGACGCGGACGCCGGACCCGGACCGGGCGAGAGAGGTGCAGGCGCTCGCGCTCGCCCGCGGCCTGCTCCTCCTCACCTGCGGCGTGCACGCCAACGTGATCCGCTTCCTCTTCCCGCTCACCATCCCCGACGCCGTCTTCACGGAGGGGCTCGGCCTTCTGGAGGAGGCGCTCCTGGCCCGGTAGGCCGCCCACCCGGAGTGCGGGGATGTGGGCGGCGGTGCTCGCCGGGGCGCCCCCGGCGCGGGCCTCGTTCGGGATCCTGCGCCACACCGGGCCCGCCGCGGTAGACTCGCGCGCATGAGAGCACGCACGCGCCTCGTCCTGCTGGCCTCGTTCGGCCTCGCCGCCCTCCTGTGGAGCCGCCCGGCGGAAGCCTCCGTACAGCTCGGCCTCGGCGCCGACTACTGGTTCGATCCGGAGGTCGGCGCCCTCCAGCTCACGCTCGCGGCCGACACGTACCTCGCCCGTCACGCCACCATCGGCGCCAGGTTCGGCGCGGTCGTCACGAGCGACCCCAGCGGCACGAGCGATGTCGGCGAGGTGGGCGTGCCCATCGACCTGAGGCTCCGGATCCGGGGCCGCCGCCTCTACTTCGACGGCCTGGTGGGGCCGTGGATCTTCTTCGAAGGCGACGCGTTCCGGATCCACGCCGGCCTCGGCTTCGGGCTCCTCTCCGGGTCCATGTCGTTCGGGCTGGAGGTCGGCTGGGTGGATCCGACCCCGATCGCGGGGATCCGCCTCGCTTTCCGCTTGTGATCCGCGCGGCCGGACGCCAGACTCGCTCGATGGCGTCCGTCACCGTCGAGCCCGGGCCGGGCGGGATCCCGCGGATCCGGCGGATGGACCGCCCGCTCGATCCGTCCGACCGCTTCCTGGCCATCGCCACGGCGATGCTGGCGATGGCCGGCCTCGTCGTCGCGACGCTGATGCCGGCCCCGATGCTGCTCGTGACGGCCACCTGCTGCGCCGCCGCCGAGCTGGCGGTCCGCTTCCAGCCGGCCGAGTCGATGCCCCGCGCGCCCGCCCAGGTCGTCCCCCTCCGGCCCGGCCGGGCCGCCCCCGCCGGCCGCTGACCGCCCGCGGTCGGCCGGGCTCACGGGCGCGCGGCGCGCTCGATCGCGACGTCCACCACGACGGGCTCGAGGACCCTGACGATCTCGCGCGGGTCGATCCCGACCAGGAAGCCGCGCGACCCTCCGTTCAGGTAGACCCTGTCGAGGTCCAGGACCGTCCGCTCCAGGCACACCGGCATGGTCTTGCGCGTGCCGAAGGGGCTCGTCCCCCCGACCAGGTAGCCGGTGTGGCGGCTCGCCGTCTCGGGCCGGCAGATCTCGACGAACTTCCTCCCGAGCTGCCGGGCCAGGGCCTTGGTGGAGACCTCCCGGTCCCCGTGCATGAGCACGAGGAGCGGCGTCCCCTCCTCGTCCTCCATCACCAGGGTCTTCACCACCGCGTGCTCCGGCACGCCCAGCTCCCGTGCCGAGACGGCGGTGCCCCCCCGCTCCTCGTACCGGTAGAGGTGCTCGGTGTACCGGACGCCCTTCTCGCGGAGGAGACGGGTTGCCGCGGTGGAGGGAGCCCGGGACATGGGCCGTCGAAGATATCACCCGAACCGGCATGGGGGCGCCGCGCACACGGCCCGACCCGGGCGGAGGCCCGCTCACCCCGGGTGCACAGGTCGTTCGTCTTCGCCGTCGCCGATGGGCTAGCATGGCGGCCGCTCACGGAACCCAGGAGGGAGCCATGCGCCTCACGCCGACCTCACGCATCCTCGTCGTCGCCGTCCTGCTGCTCGTCGGGACCGCCGTCCTGTGGTGGCTCGTCGGCTTCAACATCGCCAGCGCGCTGCTCGACGACGCCCCCGCCTTCCGCCCGGCGTTCCGCTACGGCCCGCTCGCCCTGGCCCGGCTCTTCGCCCTGGCCGTGGCCATCCCCTTCTCGCTCGCCGCCGTGGGGGCGGCCGCCGGCCCATCGCGCTGGCTGGTGCTGGCGGCCATGGCCTTCGGAACGGTCCTCTTGCACGGAGACACGACCACGGCCGACGCCCTGGCGGTGGCCCTCCTGGTGCTGGCCGCCGTGGCCGTGTCCGAGTCGACCGGGACGACCCGGCTGGTGGTGGCCGCCCTGGCCGCGCTCCTGGTCGCGGCCACCGCGCTCTGGGACCTGGGCGTCGACACGGCCCAGAAGCGGTTCATCGCCATGGTGGTGCGCGCGCTCTTCTACTACGTCCCGCTCCTGCTCGGCCCGGCGCTGGTGGAACGGCACGTGATCGGCCGGGTCACGAAGTAAGCCCCGGAGGGAACACGAGCGGGGAGGGCCGGCCCGTCGTAGGATACGGGCATGGCAAGGCTTCGCATCGGCATCCTCACGGGCGGCGGCGACGTCCCCGGGCTGAACTCGGTCATCAAGAGCGTCGTCTACCGAAGCGGCGAGAACGACGCCGAGGTGGTGGGCATCCGGCGCGGCTGGGAAGGGCTCACCCACCTCGACCTCGACGATCCCCGGAGCCGCGAGCGGTACGTCATGCCGCTCGACCGGGAGAACACGCGGACCATCGACCGGACCGGCGGGACCATCCTGCACTCCTCGCGGACCAATCCCTCCCGGATGAAGAAGCTGCCGCCCCACCTCGATCCGGCGGCCTTCCCGGCCCATCACGGCACCAAGGACGGCGTCCCCGTCACCACCTGGGACCTCTCCAGGAAGGTCCTGGAGAACCTCGATCGGCTGGGGATCCAGTACCTGCTCGCCATCGGGGGCGACGACACCCTCTCCTACGCCCAGAAGCTCCACACCCTGGGCGCGAAGGTCATCGCCATCCCCAAGACGATGGACAACGACGTCCGCAACACCGAGTACTGCATCGGCTTCTCCACCGCCATCACCCGCGCCATCGACGCGATCGAGCGGCAGCGCACCACCGTGGGATCGCACGAGCGCATCGGGATCTTCCGCATCTTCGGGCGCGACGCGGGGTTCACCGCGCTC
>DATIUR010000328.1:0-2215 GCA_035466675.1 Anaeromyxobacteraceae bacterium
TGGAGCCCGGAGAGCGCCGCGATCCGGACGGCGGGGCGCATGTAGTCGGCGAACTGGAGGAAGGTGCCGCCGAAGGGGAGGAACAGGCCGTCGTAGGCGAGGCCGTTCATGATGGCGCCCATGGCGTGCTCGTGGATGCCGTAGTGCACGTTCCGGCCGGCCGGGGTGGCCGGGCCGAAGGATCCGCCGCCCTTCACGTCGGTGAGGTTCGACTCGGCCAGGTCGGCCGAGCCGCCCACCAGGCTGGGGACCAGGGGGGCGATCTTCTGGATGGCGGCGGCCGAGAGCTTGCGGGTGGCCTCGGCGCCGGCGGCCCCGTCGAGGATCCGGTCGAGGATCCGGTCCGGGACCCAGCGCTCCACGTGGACGTCGAGCAGGGCGGCCTTCTCCGGGTTCGCCGCCCGCCAGGCCGCGGTGGCCCCGAGCCAGGCCTCCTTCTGCGCGCGCCGCTCGGCCACCACCTCGGCCCAGAGGGCGCGGACGTCGTCCGGCACGAGGAAGCGCGGCTCGAGCGGCCAGCCCAGGTTCCGCCTGGTGGCGGCCAGCTCCTCCTCGCCGAGCGGCGCGCCGTGCACGCTCGGCTTGCCCGCCTTGTTGGGCGAGCCGTAGCCGATGGTGGTCCGGACGCGGACGAGGCTGGGGCGGCCCGTCTCGGCCCGGGCCGCGGCGATGGCCCGGTCCAGCCCCTCGTGGTCGCGGCCGTCCACCGACGACACGTGCCAGCCGTAGCCCTCGAAGCGCCTGGTCACGTCCTCGCCGGTGAAGGCGATGGAGGTCTTCCCGTCGATGGTGATCTCGTTGTCGTCGTACAGGTAGACGATCCGCCCGAGCTTGTTGTGCCCGGCGAAGCTGGCCGCCTCGGCGGCCACTCCCTCCATGAGGTCGCCGTCCGAGACGATGGCGTGGACGAAGGAGCCCTCCACCGGGTTGCCGGGCCCGAGCTTGGCCGAGAGCATGGCCTGCCCCATGGCCATGCCCACGCCGTTCGCGAACCCCTGCCCGAGCGGCCCGCTCGTCACCTCCACCCCGGGCAGGTGGCCGAACTCGGGATGGCCGGGGGTGCGCGACCCGAGCTGGCGGAACTTCCGGAGATCGTCGAGCGTGCAGTCGAAGCCGGCCAGGTGGAGGAGCGCGTAGAGCAGCATCGAGCCGTGGCCGGCCGAGAGGACGAAGCGGTCGCGGCCGATCCAGCGGGGGTCCTTCGGGTCGAAGCGGAGGTGCCGGGTCCACAGGACGAAGGCCATGTCGGCCGCGCCCATGGGCATCCCCGGGTGGCCGCTGTTCGCCTGCTGGACCGCGTCGGCCGCCAGCATGCGGATGGTGTTGACGGCCTTCTCCACCAGCTCCGGCGCGGGCTTGGGCAAGGGGACCTCCGATCGGGAAGGGGCCGGATGCTAGCATGCCGGGGTGGCGCTCCGGATCGCCCGCGTGGTTCCGGTCACCGAGGCCGAGGGGCCGGGGCGGCGCCTCGCCGTCTGGGTGCAGGGCTGCCGGATCCGCTGCCCGGGCTGCTGCAACCCGGGCATGCTCGACCGGACGGGCGGCCGCGCCACCAGCCCGGCCGCGCTGGCGGCCCGCATCCGGCGCGTCCGCGGCCGGATCGAGGGCGTGACGCTGCTCGGAGGCGAGCCGTTCGACCAGTCCGCCCCGCTCGCGGAGGTGGCGCGCGCCTGCCGCGGGATGGGACTCTCGGTGACGGTCTTCACCGGGTACACGCTGGAGCGGCTCCGGGCGCGGCGCGACCGCGGCGCCCGGGCGCTGCTCTCGCTGACCGACCTGCTCGTGGACGGCCCCTACGACCCCGCGCGGCCGGAGCGCGCGCGGCGCTGGGTGGGCTCGGCGAACCAGCGGTTCCACTTCCTCACCGGCCGCTACCGGCCGGGCGTGGAGTCGGTGGCGCCGGGCGAGCCGGCCGAGACGGTCGAGGTGACGATCGGGCCGGGCGGGCGCGTCGCCTTCACCGGCTGGCCGGTGCTCTAGCGCCCCGGACGACGCTGCGCGATTCGGGATCACGGAAGCGCAGCATCCATGCACGGGCCCCGCGGGGGATCGAACGCTCCACGCCTGCGGGCAACGCCCCCCGCGGGTCCCTGTCCCGCCGGCCGCTCCGCTCCCCGGCGCGGCGAGACCCGGGGCCGCGCCGCGCCGCGAGCCGTCGGCGAGGGCCTGCCGGTTCCCTGGCAGCTGCGGTGCAACGCATGTCCAGCCGCAGCCT
>DATIUR010000329.1:0-4991 GCA_035466675.1 Anaeromyxobacteraceae bacterium
GAGGAGGTCGAAGGCCTTGACCACCGCGCCGGCGGGCAAGACCTCGATCTTGAGGCGCCCGCCCGACATGTCGTTCACCTTCTTGGCGTAGTCGAGGGCGTACTCGTGGAAGATGTCCTTCGTGGGCCAGGTGCTCTGCCACCTCCACGTGATGGGAGCCTGGGCGATGTGGATGGTCGGTACCGCTGCGACGGCGGCACCGGCGGCGCCCACCGCGGCCTTCTTCAGGAAGCTACGGCGCGAAGCCTTGGCCTGCTGAGCCGTCTTTCCCTTCTTCATGCGCGCACTCCTCGGGTTGGGGGGGTACGTAGTTTCCTCCCGTGGGGGCGTACCGCAACGCTTCGCACGGGTACAGGGGCTGAGAGCGACCCTCCCATTCGGGGCCTACGCCGCTCCGGGCGTCCGACGGCATGGAGGAGCCCGGGATAGGTGTCTGTAGGTGAACGGAATCGCGGCGCTCGACCGCACCGGCCGCGACGCGGTGCGGCGACGCGCCCGTGGTAGAAACGGGCCGTTCGTCGAAGTCGGAGGGACGGCTGGACCTCGGAACCACGGCATCGGGCAAGAAGCCGGCGCTGGTGATCACGGGCGCGTCGGGCTTCCTGGGCCGGCATCTCATCGCCGCGCTCCGCGACCGGTACGAGATCTTCGGGATCGCCCGGCGCAGCCAGGGGGCGGTGGGCATCCCCGGCCACCGGAACGTCACCTGGTACCAGGTGGACATCGCCGAGCGCGAGCCCCTGGCCGCGGTCTTCCGCTCGCTCCGGCAGGTGCCCGGGCCGCGGGTGGTCGTCCACCTGGCCGCCCACTACGACTTCACCGGCGAGAAGGACCCGGAGTACGAGCGCACCAACGTCCACGGGCTCCGGAACGTCCTCGACCTCTCCCGCGGCCTCACGCCCGAGCTGTTCGTCTTCCCCTCCTCGCTGGCCGCCTGCCGCTTCCCGCGCGACGGCGAGGCGCTCGACGAGGACAGCCCGGCCGACGGCGACCACCACTACGCGGTGAGCAAGCGCATCGGCGAGGAGATGCTGCGCGAGTACGCCGGCGACTTCCGCTCGGTGGTCGTCCGGCTGGCGGCCATGTTCTCGGACTGGTGCGAGTACCCACCCCTCTACGCCTTCCTCGGCACCTGGCTCTCGCAGGCCTGGAACCGGCGGATCCTGGGCGGGCGCGGGCGCTCCGCCATCCCCTACCTGCACGTCCGCTGCGCGGTGAACTTCTTCCAGCGCGTGCTGGAGCTGCGCTCCGAGCTCAGGCCGCTCGAGCTCCTCATCGCCTCGCCCGACGGGTGCGTCTCGCACCAGGAGGCCTTCGAGGCCGCCACGCTCGCGTTCCACGGCCACCGGACCAAGCCCATCCTGATGCCGGCGCCGATCGCCCGTCTCGGCCTCGTGACCATGGACCTCGCCGGCCGGCTGCAGGGGAACCGCCCGTTCGAGCGTCCGTGGATGGGCCGCTACATCGACCTGCGCATGAACACCGACGCGGCGCGGACCCGGCGGCGGCTGGGCTGGGAGGCCATGCCCCGGCTCGACGTGATCCGGCGCATGCCGTTCCTGGTCGAGAACCTCAAGAACGACCCCATCGAGTGGCACCGGCGGAACCTGGCCGCCCTGAAGACCGTCCACCTCCAGCCCAACCTCAAGCTCCTCTACCTCTTCGAGGCGCACGAGCGCCGGATCCTGGAGGCCTCCATGGCCCAGGTCCTCGACCCGCAGGGCGAGTCGCTCTATCCGACCTACCGCCGGCTGCTCGGCGAGGACGAGCTGCGCTGGGCCAAGCGGCAGCTGTTCCTGCAGCTCAAGCAGACGATCCGCACCCGGGACCTCACCATCTTCAAGGCCTACTGCCGGCACCTGGCCGAGCGGCGCCACCGGCAGGGCTTCTCGGCCGAGGAGGTCTGCCGCATCATCGCCGGGGAGCGCGACCTGTGCATCCGCATCCTGCGGAGCGACTCGGCCGCGGCCGACCTCGGCCAGGCGATCCACGACCACGTCACCATGACCTTCCTCGTCGGCCTGGACGAGATCCAGGACGCCTTCGACGTGCTGGAGGGGCGGATGCTGCCGCTCGAGGTGTAGTCGCTACGGGGCGGCGGCAGCCGCCCGCCCGCGGTGGAGCCGCCACGCCGCGAGCCCCATGAGCGCGTCGCCCGCCGCCGACGCCGGCACGGCCCAGGGCACGCCTCCCGCCACCGTGGCCGCGAGGAGGAAGACCGTGGCGCAGGCCTTCGCGAAGACGAGCAGCGAGACCCCTCCGGTGCGCCGGTGCTCGGTGAAGTAGGCGATCCCGAGGACGATGTGGAAGACGCCGCCCTGCCGGGCGAAGAAGACGGGGGTGATGGGATCGAAGCCGCCGAACCGGGCTCCCCACCCCGGGAGGAAGGCGAGCACCACTCCCACCGCGATGCTGTGCAGGGCCACCAGGGCGACGAACGGACCGAGCAGGGCGGAGGCGCGCGGCGGAGCGGCGTCGGGCATGACGGTGCGGCACCATACCACGCCCGCCGCGCCGGCCTTCCCGCCGGGCGCCGGTGCTACTCTTCCGGCGCGAGGGGGGCATGCACCGGCCGCGGACGCTCGGCATCGACGACCCCTACACCGGAGAGGTCGCCTGCGAGGTCGCCCTGGCGAGCCCGCCGGAGGTGTCGGCGGCGGTGACGCACGCCGCCGAGGCGCAGCGCGCCTGCGCCCGCCTCACGATCCGGGAGCGGGTGGCGCTGGCCCTCGCCTTCGCCGACGCCCTCTCGACCCGCGCCGAGGACGCGGCCCGCGAGGTCACCCGCGCCACGGGCAAGCCCCTGCGCGAGTCCCGCCGCGAGGTGGAGGGGGCGGCGCGCCTGGCGCGCGGCCTGGCCGCGCTGGCCGAGGAGGCCCTGGCCGAGCGCCCGCTGCCCCGCCGGGCGGGGCTGGACCGGCTGGTGGTGCCCGAGCCGGTCGGGGTGGTGCTCCTGGTCGTGCCCTGGAGCGAGCCGCTGCTGGCCGCGGTGGACCTGCTCGTCCCGGCGGTGCTGGCGGGGAACGCGGTGCTGCTCGACCTCGCGGCGCGGACGGCGCTGGCGGGGCAGCGCCTGGCCGAGGCCTTCGCGGCCGCCGGCGCGCCGGCCGGGCTGGTCCAGTCGGTGGTGGTGGACCGGACGGCGGTGGCCGAGATCCTGGCGCGCCCCGAGGTGGGCCTCCTGGCCTTCGAGGGCCTTGCCGAGGCCGGGCACGAGATCCACCGCGACGCCGCCCGGCGCTTCCTCCCCGCGCTCTTCCGCCTGGCCGGCAAGGACGCCGCCTACGTGGCCCACGACGCCGACCTGGACCGGGCCGCGGAATGCATCGCCTCGAGCGCCTTCCGCAACGCCGGCCAGTCGAGGTCCTGCGTGCAGCGCGTCTACGTGCACGGCTCGGTCGAGCAGGCGCTCCTGGAGCGGCTGGCGGCCGCGGCGGCGACCTACGTTCCGGACGACCCCATGGACGACGCCACCACCCTCGGCCCGCTGGCCGAGCCGGAGCTGCCGGCGCACGCCGCCCGCCAGGTCGCGGACGCGCGCTGGCGCGGCGCCACGCTGGTCCGCGGCGGGCGCCCGGCCACGGTGGACGGCCGCGGCCGGTTCTTCCAGCCGACGATCGTGGCCGGCGCCAACCACCGCATGAGCGTCATGGCCGAGCGGGTCCTCGCGCCCCTGCTGGCGGTGATGCGCGTCTCCGGCGACGAGGAGGCGGTCCGCCTGGTGAACGACAGCCGCCACGGCCTCACCGCCTCCGTGTGGACGGCCTCGGACGAGCGCGCCCTGGAGCTGGGGCGGATGCTCGAGGTCGGCACCGTGCTCCAGAACCACTGCGAGCCGGCCGATCCCGAGATGCCCGCCGCCGGCCTGAAGGAGTCGGGCCTGGCCGGCGCGTTCTCCGCGTCGGGGGTGGCGGCGCTCGCCCGCCCGAAGAGCCTCCTGCTCCGGCGGAGCCGCTAGACGACGGTGCCCGGCTCGGGATCACGGAAGCGCAGCGTCCACCCACGGGCCCCGCGGGGGAAGCGTTCCCCTCGGCGCTCCGCGGCTCCCGCGGCGAGGTCCGGCCGCCGTTCCCGTCCGCTCCCGCCGGCATCGACGCCCTGCCAGCACGCCCCGGTGCCGCTCGGAACGCAGCGGCTGGACCGGCGTCGCTGCCGGTCCGATCCCCGACCATGGAAGCCCTCCCGCGCTCGAACGCTCCGCGCCTCGGGCAACGCCCCCCGCGGGTCCCTGTCCCGCAGGCGGCTGCGGTGGCCGGCGCGGCGAGACCCGGGGCCGCGCCGCGCAGCGAGCCGTCGGCGAGGGCCTGCCGGTTCCCTGGCTCGGGCTCGTCCGCGCCGCGTCGGAGTCGGATGGGGCGGAAGGGCTCGCCGCCGAGACGTGGCGAGCGGTCGGACCCCGGGCAAGGCCCTCCCGTCGAGTGTTTCTGGATCGTCCGGGTGGGAGGGGCGCTGGCCGGCCGGGGTCTCGCGCCCCGCCCGCGGGCGGGTTAGGGATGGAGCCGCCATCCCCGAGGGCCCCATGAACCGTGCGTACGTCGAGCACCTCCGCGCGCAGCTCCGTGACCTCGAGGCGGAGGGCCTGCTCAAGAAGGAGCGCGTCATCACCACCCCGCAGGGCGCCTGGATCGAGGCGGACGGGCGGCGGGTGGTGAACCTCTGCGCCAACAACTACCTGGGCCTGGCCGGCCACCCGGACCTGGTCCGGGCCGCCCAGGAGGCGCTTCCCCGCCACGGATTCGGGCTCTCCTCCGTCCGCTTCATCTGCGGGACGCAGGACGTCCACAAGGCGCTCGAGGACCGGCTCTCCGCCTTCCTCGGGTTCGAGGACACCATCCTCTTCTCCTCCTGCTTCGACGCGAACGGCGGCGTGTTCGAGGCCCTGCTGGGCGAGGAGGACGCGGTGGTCTCCGACGCCCTCAACCACGCCTCGATCATCGACGGGATCCGCCTCTGCAAGGCCCGGCGCTTCCGGTACGCGAGCGGCGACATGG
>DATIUR010000330.1:0-9998 GCA_035466675.1 Anaeromyxobacteraceae bacterium
ACCCCGACGGCGCCTTCCGGCTCGAGGCGCCGGACGGCTCCGTGAAGGCCGTCGTCCGCGCCGACGGCTTCGCCCCTGCGCTCGTGCGCGCCGGCCAGGTGCGGGGCGAGTCCGTCCTCCCCGACGTGGTGCTGGAGCCCGGGGTGGCCGTGGTCGTCGAGGTCGTGGACGCCGAGACCCATCTGCCCGTGCCCGGCTCGCGGGTCGCCCTCGTCGACGCCGCGGACCTCGAGGGGAGCTGGGCCAGCGGGGAGGCCATGGCTCGGCTCGCCGAGCCGGCCACCGCCGGCCGGGGCGGCGCGCTCCGCCCCGAGGACCCCGACGCCCGGGTCGCGCTCCACCGCGGCGGAATGGTCCGCGGGCGCGTGACGGACCCCGGCGGACGGCCGCTCGCCGGCGCCCGCGTGCTGGCGGTCTCGCGATCCGCGCTGGACGCCGCCGAGGGGCGCGCCGACGCCGCGGGGAAGTTCAGCCTCGGGCCGCTGCACCCGGGCCGGTACGGGGTGCTGGCGGCAGCGGCCGACGGGCGCTCCCTGCCGCTGGGAACCCTCCCGGTCGAGGTCCGCGACGGCGAGACGGCCACCGCCGACCTCGAGGCGCGGTCGGGCGGGGCCACGGTGCGGGTGCGGGTCCTCGACGCCCGGGGGCGGGCTGCCGCCGCCAGCGTGCTGCTCGCGCCCGGCGACGCGGCGACGCCGGCGAGCCTCTCGGCGCTCCTCGAGTCGACGCCGGTCTACCCGGCTTCCGGCCGCGGCCCCCGGCAAGTCGCGGCCTCGGTCCCGGCCGGACGCCACACGCTCTTCGTGCTCGCCGGCTCGGGGGGCGGGGCCTGGCGCGAGGCGGTGGACGTGCCGGCGGCCGGGGACCTCTCCCTGGAGGTGCGCCTCCCGGGCGAGGCGGCGCTCTCGCTCCTGGCCGGCCGGTAGGCGGGCTCGCCTCGGGCCCGGGGACGAGGTCGGTTGTCGAACCTCCCGCCCCGGCCGTAAGATGCCTCCCCCCTATGCCCGAGACCTCGCCCCGCTTCCTGGCCGCCTGCCGCAGGGAGCCCGTCGACCGCACGCCCGTCTGGATGATGCGGCAGGCCGGCCGCTACCAGCCCTCCTACCGGGCGGTGCGGGAGAAGGTCTCCTTCCTGGAGCTGTGCCGCTCGCCCGAGCTCATCGCCCAGGTGACGGTCGCCCCCATCGACCAGTTCGGCTTCGACGCGGCCATCCTCTTCTCCGACATCCTCGTCCACCTGCCGGCCATGGGGCTCGACCTCTCCTTCGAGAAGGGCGAGAAGGGCAAGGGGGACGGCGGGCCGAAGATCGCGAACCCGGTCCGGACCCGCGCCGACGTGGACGCCCTCCGGATCCCGGACCCGGGAAAGGACCTCCCCTACGTGCTCGACGGGATCCGGGGGATCCGGGCCGCGCTCCGGGACCGGGTCCCGCTCATCGGCTTCGTGGGCGGCCCCTTCACGGTGGCGAGCTACGCGGTCGAGGGCGGGAGCCAGGGCTTCACGCGCCTCAAGACCATGCTCTACGCGGAGCCGAAGGCCGCGCACGCCCTCTTCGAGAAGCTCACGCGCGCCGCCATCGTCCAGATCGAGGCGCAGATCGCGGCCGGCGCCCAGGCGGCGCAGGTCTTCGAGAGCTGGCTGGGCGAGCTCGATCGCGACGACCTCGAGGCCTTCTCCTTCCCCTACCTCTCCCGGATCGCCGAGGCGATCCGGAAGGCGGGCGTCCCCTCCATCTTCTTCTCGACCGGGACCACCAGCCACCTGGAGCGCCTGGCCCGGCTCGGCTTCGACGTCCTCTCGGTGGACTGGCGCATCCCCATCGACCTGGCCCGCTCCCGCGCCCCCGGCGTCGCCGTCCAGGGCAACATGGACTCCACCGTCCTGCTCGGGCCCCGGGAGGTGGCCGTGGCCCGGGCCCGCGCCATCCTGCAGGCGGCCGGGCCCGGCCCCGGTTACATCTTCAACCTCGGGCACGGGATCCAGCCCGGTACCCCGCCCGAGAACGTGAAGGCGGTCGTCGAGGCGGTCCACGCCCACGCCTGGAAGTGAGGGTCGTCACGTGATCCAGATCCCGTCCTGGGACCTCATCAAGAAGTACGACCGGCCCGGGCCCCGGTACACGAGCTACCCGACCGCGCCCGAGTGGAAGGACGACTTCGGCCCCGGGGAGTACGCCGAGCACCTGGCCCGCGCCGACGCGCAGGGCGGGCCGCTCTCCCTCTACGTCCACCTGCCCTTCTGCCGGGAGATGTGCCGGTTCTGCGGCTGCAACGTGGTGGCGACGCACGACCGGACCCGGGCCGACGCCTACCTCGACTCGCTCGAGAAGGAGGTCGCGCTCGTGGCGGCGCGCCTGCCGCGCCGGCGCACGGTGTCGCAGCTCCACTGGGGCGGCGGCACGCCCACCTTCCTGGACGAGCGCCAGCTCACCCGCTGCCACCAGATCGTCGCGCGCACCTTCGATCTCGCCCGGGACGCCGAGCAGGCCATCGAGATCGACCCGGCCATCACCACCCGCAGCCAGGTCGAGACCCTGGCGAAGCTCGGGTTCAACCGGATCTCCATGGGCGTGCAGGACTTCGACGACCGGGTCCAGCAGGTGGTCGGGCGGATCCAGGGCGAGAAGGAGACGGCCGACCTGGTCCGGGCCGCGCGCGAGAACGGCTTCGGCGGCGTGAACCTCGACCTCATCTACGGCCTCCCCTACCAGACCCCGGAGACCTGGAAGCGGACGCTCGAGCGGATCCTGGTGATCCGCCCCGACCGGCTGGCCGTCTTCGGGTTCGCCTACGTCCCCTGGGCCAAGCCGCACCAGCGCCTCCTGCCGCAGGAGGCGCTGCCCAGGACCGAGCAGCGGGTCGAGCTCTTCCTGCAGGCGGTGGAGACCTTCACCGGCGCAGGCTACCGGCTGATCGGGCTCGACCACTTCGCCCTCGAGTCGGACGAGCTGTCGCGCGCGCAGCGGGAGGGCTACCTCTACCGGAACTTCCAGGGGTACACGGTGCGCCCGGCCACCGACACCGTCGCGTTCGGGATGACCTCCATCTCGGACATCGGCGGCGCCTACGCCCAGAACGCGCACAAGCTCAAGGACTGGTCCGACAAGGTCGAGGCCGGGATCGTCCCGGTCGAGCGGGGGATCCGCACCACCGACGACGACGTGATGCGCCGCTTCGCCATCAACCGGGTGATGTGCCTGCTCCGGCTCGACCTCGGGGAGGTGGCGGAGCGGTTCGGGGCCCCGGCGCGCCAGGCCATCGAGGCGAGCCTGCGATCGGGGCTCGACGAGCTCCAGGCGGACGGCCTCGTCACCTTCGACGGCGAGGTCCTCCGGGTCACCCCCCTGGGCCAGATCCTCGTCCGCAACGTGGCCATGCTCTTCGACGCCTACCTCGCCCGCCACGCCGGGGAGCAGAGGCCGACCTTCTCGCGCACCGTCTGAGGACATGGGGCACACCGCCGTCTTCCTCATGAACCTGGGCGGGCCCAGGAGCCTCGACGAGGTGGAGCCGTACCTCTACGAGCTCTTCTCCGATCCGCTCCTCATCTCGGCGCCGTTCGGCCCCCTCCGCCCCCTGATCGCGAGGCTCATCAGCCGCCTGCGCGCGCCCTCCTCGGCGGAGAAGTACGCGCTCATCGGGGGCAGGTCGCCGCTCGTGGAGGGGACCCAGGCCCAGGCGCGCGCGCTCGAGGGCGCCCTCGGGCCCGGCTTCTCCTGCCACCTGGCCATGCGCTGCGGCCACCCCGGCACCGAGGAGGGCGTCCGCGAGGCGCTGGCGCGCCGGGCCGACCGGGCGGTGGCGCTCCCCCTCTACCCCCAGTACGCGAACGCCACCACGAAGAGCTCCCTCCTGGAGATGCGCCGCCTCTGGCCGAGGGACCGTCCCCTCGCGGAGATCTGCACCTGGCACGACCACGAGGGGTACCTCGCGGCCTCCGCCGCGGCGCTCCGGGAGACGCTCGCCCGCGTGCCCGCGGCGCTGCGGGATCGCGTGCTCGTCGTCTTCAGCGCGCACGGCCTTCCCATGAGCCAGGTGCGCAAGGGCGACCCCTACCCCGGGTACGTCGAGATCTCGGCGCGGGAGACGGCGCGCCGGGCCGACGTCCGGGACTGGCGCGTGACCTACCAGAGCAAGGTGGGACCGGCCCGCTGGCTGGGGCCGGACACCGTCCGGTTCCTCGAGGCGAACGCGCGGGACCGGGCGGTGGTGACGGTGCCCATCGCCTTCGTCTCCGAGCACCTCGAGACGCTCTACGACATGGACATCCTGGCGGCCCGGGCGGCGGAGCGGGCCGGAGCCGCGGCCTATCTCCGCGTGCCGGCGCTGGGCACGCGCCCGGACTTCGTCGAGGCCCTGGCCGACCTGGTGCGACGGGCCATCGCGCCCTGACCGGAGCCCGGAGCCCGGCGCCGGAAGCCGCGGCGGCCCCCGCGTCCGAGCGGGCGGCTACCTCGCCCCCCCGGCGCGGTTCAGCCGGAAGAGCAGGCGCTTCAGGACCTCGCTGTCGGCGTGCGCCTTGAGGCCGGCCAGGACGGAGCGCCGTGCCTCGGCCGGATCGCCCAGACGCTCCTCCGCCATCGCCAGGACCGCCAGCCCCCGGGCGTGCTCCGGATCGAGGCCGAGCGCCTTGCGGGCCATCCGCCGCGCCTCGTGGGCGCGCTCGGAGGGCGGGAGGACCGGGTCGTGCAGCGAAGCGAAGGCCAGCATGGCCAGGTACTCGGGCTCGCGCGGGTTCCGCTCCACCGCCTGCCTCATCGCCGAGACCGCCTCGGCATTGCGGCGCGCCCGCAGGGCGCGCTCGCCGCGCTTGAGGGCGATCTCCGCGTCCACGTCGATCCCGGGCCGGCGCGCGCCGGCCAGCTCGAAGCGGAGGAGGAGGAAGGAGAGGTAGGCCCGGCGCTTCTCGGGGTTCGAGAGCACGCGGTAGGCGGCCGTGACCTTGTCCTGCACCGAGGCGAGCAGGTCGGCGAGGTCCCCCACCTCGTACTCGGCGAAGCCGTCCGGGTGGAAGCGGCTCGCCACCTCCTGGTAGGCTCGCTCCACCTCGACGTCGTCGGCGGCGATGTCGACGCCGAGCGCGTGCAGGTAGGTGCCGGGCAGGATCTGCATGGCGGCCTGCCGCAGCGCCTCGGCCCGGTCGGACGGGAGCGGCTTCTTCTTCCGCGGCGGCGCCTTGCCGTAGACCGCGTCCGAGGCGTCCGGCGCCTCGTGGAAGGCCACCACCCCGATCATCGAGAGGAACCAGAGGAGCGAGAGCGCGTCCTTGAGCTCCTTCTGCCGGGCGTCGAGCCACTCGCGCGTCCGGGTGCGGCCGTCGAGCGAGAGCGCCAGGCGGAGGTCGGCCGAGGTGAGGCCCGCGGCGGGAAGGATCTGCTGGAAGTCCCCGGTCCGCACCGGGTAGGCCTCGGTCACCGCCCGCAGCGCCTCGGAGAACTGCCGGGTGGGGATGCTGGCGCGGGCGCCCTCCAGGATCGCCTGGAGGGGGAGGATCTCGACGGCCTGGACCTGGGAGGTGAACTCCGTCCCCGGGTGGAAGCGCCAGCGCCCCTCCTTGAGCCCGATGCAGCGGACCACGCTCGACCGGAGGTGGGCGCGGAGGGCGGCCTGGAGGGGCTCGCCCGGCTCGAGCACACCGGCGGCGATGAGCGCCGCGCCGGGGGAGAGGCCCGTGGCCATGGCCTCGAGGGCGGCCTGGTGCGCGGCCGCGTCCATGCGCCCGCCGTCCTGGAGCCAGCGGGCCAGCGACTCGGCCGGATCGGTGGACTCGAAGGCGACCGGGATCCCGCGGAGGAAGAAGAGCCGGCGCTCGGGGCCGGCGCCGTCGAGGACGAGCACGCCCTCGGAGAGCGACCGCCAGACCTGGTGCAGGAGGCGCGCCACCACCGCCGGCTTCACCTCCCCCTGGGCGGCGGGCGCGCGCGAGAGGACCAGCGCCGTCCCGCGCAGCTGCGGCCGGGCGGCGGCCACCTGGGCGACCAGCTTCCGCACCCGCTCGATCAGGAGGGGGCCGGTGGGGTCGGCCACGTAGGCGTTCGGCCTGATGGGCAGCAGGGCGTTCTTGCCCACCGCCTTGCCCAGGTGCTCGCGGTCCACGGCGATGACCAGCGCCCTCGCGTCGGTCTCGCGCACGCGGCGGGCCAGGTCGTCCAGGGAGGCCAGGTCGGCCGCGGCCACCAGGGCGACCGGTCGCTGGCCCACGAAGATCTCGTAGGCCTTCCGCGCGTCCTCCGCCACGAGCACCTCGAAGCCGGCGGCGGCCAGGTCGCGGGCCACGTGCTCGCGCGTCGGGCCGTGGTTCTCGGCGATGAGGATGCGCGCCACGGCGACGGATTGTACGTTCGTTCCCGCGTGAAATACATGTGGGACGCGCGCCGGCGCGACCCGACGCACGCCATGCCTTGTCGGCCGCGGGAGTTCCCGGTAAGAGAGCGCCATGGCCGGACGCCGCGGTGCGACGCCGGACGCGACCGGCGACCTGTTCGACCGGGCCGCGCCGCGCCCGCTCTCGGTGGGGGAGCTCACCCGGCGGATCCGGGCCGCGATCGAGCCCGGGTTCCGCGACGCGTGGGTGGCGGGCGAGGTGGCGAATCTCCGCCGCCAGGCGAGCGGGCACGTCTACTTCTCCCTCCGCGACGCGGAGGCCGTGCTCTCCGCGGTCCTGTGGGCCTCGCAGGCCCGGCGCGTCCGCTTCGCGCTCGAGGACGGCCTGGAGGTCGTCGCCCGCGGCTTCGTCGAGATCTACCCGCCGCACGGGAAGTACCAGCTGGTGGTCCAGGAGCTGGAGCCGCGCGGGGCGGGCGCGGCGGCGCTGGAGCTCGAGCAGCTCAAGGAGCGGCTGCGGGCGGAGGGGCTCCTCGACGTCGCCCGCAAGCGCCCGCTCCCCTTCCTGCCCCGGCGCGTGGGCGTGGCCACGAGCCCCACCGGCGCGGCGCTCCGCGACTTCCTGCGCGTGGTGCAGGCGCGCTTCCCCTCCGTGCCGGTGCTGGTCGCGCCCTGCCGCGTGCAGGGGGAGGGCGCGGCCCAGACGGTGATCGGCGCGGTCCGGGACCTGGTCCGCGCCGGCGTGGACGTGGTGGTGGTGACCCGCGGGGGCGGGTCGCGCGAGGACCTGTGGGAGTTCAACGACGAGCGGCTGGCGCGGGCGCTGGCGGCCTGCCCCGTCCCCGTCGTCTCCGCGGTCGGCCACGAGGTGGACGTCACCGTCGCCGACCTGGTGGCCGACGTCCGGGCCGCCACCCCCACCCACGCCGCGCAGCTCCTGGTCCCGGTGCGGGACGAGCTGCGCGGGGGGATGGCGGCCCTGCGCGGGAGGCTGCAACGCGCCGCCACCGCCGCGGTCGAGCGGCGCCGGGGCGAGCTCAGGACGCTGCGCGCCGAGCTGTCCGACCCGCGGCACCTCGTCTCGCAGCACCGCCACCGCCTGGACGACTGGCTGCACCGGGCGGAGGCGGCCGCCCGCGCGCCGTGGCGGCGCGGGAAGGGGCGGCTCGAGGCGCTGCGCGAGCGCCTGGCCCGGCAGGAGCCCCGCGCGCACCTGCGCGACCTGCGCGCGCGCGTGGGCGCGGCCCTCCGCCGGCTCACCGCCTGGCAGGCGGCCGCCTTCCGGCGGGAGAGCCTGCGGATCGAGCGGCTGCGCGGCGCCCTGGAGCCGGCCAACGTGGCGAGGCTGCTCGCCCGCGGGTTCGCCCTGGTCCTCCGGGAGGGGCACCTCGTCACCCGCAGCGCCTCGGCGGCGCCGGGCGACGCGCTGCGCGTCGCCCTGTCGGAGGGCTGGCTCGAGGCGCGCGTCACCGGGCGCGACGTGGGGTCCGATCCGATCCCCGGCCGCGGCGGCGGGGGAGCCGACCCGGGCGGGAGCGGCCTCGGCGGGGCGGTCGTTGACCCTTCGCCGCCGGGAAAGTAGGTTCGGAGGGTGGAGGACGCGTGAGCCAGGCGGGCGAGCGGACGGCCGGTGCGTCCGGCCCCGGCGACGAGCCGTACGACGCCCTGGTGGCGCGGCTCGAGCGCGTGGTGGCCGACCTGGAGGCCGGCGGCCTCACGCTGGAGCAGTCGATCGAGAGGTTCGCGGAGGGGGTCCGCCTGGCCCGGGAGGCCTCCCGCAAGCTCGACGACGCGGAGCGGCGCGTGGAGATGCTCGTCCGGAGCGCCGACGGCGACGTCCGCACGGCGGCGCTGGATCCCGAGACGGGCCGGGGAACGGGGTCCGATGCAGGGCGGTGAGCGCGCACCGGCCGAGCCGCGGCCGGCGAAGCCCAGGGTCATCATCGTCGACGACGATCGGGACACCCGGGAGATGCTCACCCTGGCCCTGGAGCTGGAGGGGTTCGACGTCGGGCAGGCGGCGAACGGGCTCAGGCTCATCTCGGCCATGCACGTGGACCGGCCGGACGTCATCCTGCTCGACGTGATGATGAGCTGGATCGACGGCTTCGAGCTGTGCCGGGCCATCAAGAAGAACCCGACCTTCGGCGACGTCCCGGTCATCTTCATCTCGGCGCGCAAGAGCGCCGAGGACGAGCGCGCAGGCCTGGCGGCCGGGGCGGTGGCCTACTTCCCCAAGCCGCTCGACATGGACCGGCTGGTGGCGCGGATCCGCGAGATCCTGGCGCAGCGGGCGGGGGCCGCGCCCGCGCCGGCCTGAACGGCGGTGCGCGTTCCGGGGATCACGGAAGCGCAGCATCCACCCACGGGCCCCGCGGGGGAGGCGTTCCCCTCGGCGCTCCGCGGCTCACCCGTCACCGCAAGGTCGCCGCTCCCGTCCGCTCCCGCCGGCATCGACGCCCTGCCAGCACGCGGCGGTGCCGCTCTCATCGCAGCGGCTGGACCGGCGCCGCTGCCGGACCGATCACCGACCGAAGACGCCCTCCCGCGTTCGAACGCTCCGCGCCTCGGGCAACGCCCCCGCGGGTCCCTGTCCGGCAGGCGGCTGCGGTCGTCGGCGCGGCGTCGGAGACGGACGGGGCGGAAGGCTCGCTGCCGAGACGCGGCGGCGGTGCCGCGCCGCGGGGCCGGCCGGCGTGCCCGGGCGCCCGCGCCGTGGTAGAAGAATACCCCCTTGGGCGGCGATTTCCCGATCGAGGACTGGGTCCGCGCGGTGGCGGCGCGCGTCGAGCGCGACCTGGCCCGCCTGGCCGGCGCCCGCGCCGAGGAGGGCCCGGCCCGTCTCGTCGAGGCCATCCGGTACGCCCTGCTGGGAGGGGGCAAGCGGCTGCGGCCGGCCCTGGTGATCGCCACCTGCGAGGCCCACGGCGGGGACGCCTCGGACGGCTCGCTGGCCCTGCGCTTCGCGGTGGCGCTGGAGGCGATCCACGCCTACTCCCTCGTCCACGACGACCTGCCGGCCATGGACGACGACGACCTGCGCCGGGGGCGACCCACCGTGCACCGGGCCTTCGACGAGGCCACCGCCATCCTGGTGGGGGACGCGCTCCAGTCGCTCGCCTTCGAGCACCTGCTCGCCTCCGACGACCCGCGTGCCCCGCGGCTGGCGCTCCTCCTCGCCGAGAACGCCACCCGGATGGTGCGGGGCCAGGCGCGCGATCTCGAGGGGGAGCACGCCAGCCTCGGCGAGGCCGAGGTGACGGAGATCATGCGCGCCAAGACGGGCGCCCTGCTGGCCGCCTCGGTGGCGGGGGGGGCGCTCTGCGCGGGGGCGGACCCGGAGGCGGCCTACCCGATCGGCCTCCGGCTCGGCCTCGCCTTCCAGATCGCCGACGACCTGCTCGACCTCACCGGCGACGCGGCCACCCTGGGGAAGCGCGCCGGCAAGGACGCCGCGGCGGGCAAGGCCACGCTCCCGGCCCTGCTCGGCCCGGAGCGGGCGCGGCGCCGCGCCGAGGCGCTGCTGGAGGAGGCGCTGGCCGCCCTCGCGCCCCTCGGCGCCCGGGCGGTGGCCCTCCGGGCGCTCGCCCGTTACGTCCTGGAGCGCCGCAAGTGAGGAGCAGCCAGGAGGCCCCCATGACCCGCCTGCTCGACCGGATCGACTCACCGGCCGA
>DATIUR010000331.1:0-2503 GCA_035466675.1 Anaeromyxobacteraceae bacterium
TCCTGCCCGGCTGGTTCATGAAGAACGACCCGATGTACACGAGCGTGTTCCTCGCGAATCTCGGCTCGGCAGGGGTCTCCGACGCGTTCCACCATCTGTACGAGTACGGGAACACCAGCATCTTCGGCGTGATGGGGGCGCCCCAGCGGATGCCCTTCGTGGAGGGCGAGGCGGTGGCCGTGCACGAGGGCCTGCGCGTGCGCTGGACCTTCGACGAGCGGATCCACGACGGCTACTACGCCGCCCGCTCGCTCGCGATCGCGCAGCGGATCCTGGAAGATCCGGAGCGGCACCTCGGCCCGGCGGAGGGGGCGCCCGGGCACGACCCCGACGCGCCCGTTCGATCCCCGCTGCGCTCCGCCACATGAGGCCCTCCGAGCGGCTCAGCGCGGCGTTCCTGCTCGCCCTGGCCGCCGCTGCGGCCGCCTCCCGCCCGCCCGGCGCGGCGCTGCTGGCGGCCGCCTTCCTGACCCTGGCCGCGGCGGTGACCCTGCTCTCCCGCGCCGGCGACCGAGGACCGGCCTGGTCTTTCGCACGCGACCTCTTCCCGGTTCCCGTGGTGGTGGCGATCTTCATGCTGCTCCAGCCGGTCATCGAGGGGGTGAACCCGGCCCGCTGGGACGCCACCTTCGCGGCCTTCGACGCGCGGTACCTGCCCGGGCTGGTCCAGACCTGGCGGAACCTGTTCGGGCGCCCGGCGCCGCTCACCGACGCCGCGTACCTCGCCTACGTGAGCTACTACCTCCTCCCGGTGGTCGTGGCGGTGGCGGTGCGGTCCCGGGCCAGGGAGGCCTACGAGCGCACGGTCTTCGCCATCGTGCTCTCCTTCTACCTCTCGTTCGCCGGCTACTTCCTCTTCCCCACCTCGGGGCCGCGCCTGCCCCGGGAGCTCGAGGCGGAGACCCTGGGAGGAGGCCCGATCAGCGCGGGCGTGCGCGCCTTCCTCCACGCCGCCGAGGCGACCCGGCTCGACGCCTTCCCCAGCGGCCACACCGCCGCCTCCCTGGTCGCGGCCGCGACGGCCTCGCGCGCCTTCCCGCGGGCGACTCCCCTCTTCCTCGCCTGGGCTGCCGCCATCGTCTTCGCGACCGTCTACATCCACGTCCACTACGCGGTGGACATCCTGGCCGGCGCGCTCCTGGCCGGGGCCACGCTGGCGGCCGCGCCAGCCGCCTCGCGGGCGATCGCGCGGATCGGCGCGCCGGCGGACGCGTCACGGCGGTGAGCCTCCCCGGCAGCCGTCTCCGACGCGGCGCGGACGAGCCCGGGCCCGCGCGCTTGCTCGCCGGGGCGCGGATCGTCACCGTCGAATCCGGAACCGTCTCCCCGCGCCCGGAACCCCTGCGGCAACGCAAACCAGCCGGGCGCGTCCGGCCGGAGGGCAGCGGCTGGACATGCGTTGCACCGCAGCTGCCAGGGAACCGGCAGGCCCTCGCCGACGGCTCGCTGCGCGGCGCGGGCCCGGGTCTCGCCGCGCCGGGGAGCGCAGCCGCCGGCGGGACAGGGACCCGCGGGGGGAACGCCTCCCCGCGGGGCCCGCGAACGCACCGCGCTGCGCCCGCGCCGGATCGCGAGCTGCGGACTCAGAGCCCCGCCATCGAGAAGCCGCGCCCCGAGAGCTCCCCGAGCAGCGCCTCCCGCCTGGGGGCGTCGAGCTCCACCAAGGGCGGCCGCACCGTGGCCCAGCCCGGATCCCCGGCGTGGTGCGCCACGATCGCCTTCAGGGCCGGCACGGCCGGCAGGCGCTCCACCACCGAGCGGATCCCGTTCAGCTCCTCCTGGAGCCGCTCGGCCCCCGGCTCCCGCCAGGCGCGGAAGAGTCGGTCCATGGCCGCCGCGTTCACGTTCGCGGTGGCGCTGATGCACCCCGCCCCGCCGCCGCGCATCCCCTCGAGCAGGAACCGCTCGCTCCCCGGGAAGACGTCGAAGCCGCGCGCGGCGAAGCGCTCGAGCATGGTCCTCGTGTTGGCCATGTCGCCCGAGCTGTCCTTCATGCCGGCGATGGATCGCGGGTACGCGGCCAGGAGCCGCTCCACCAGCGCCGGGGAGATTCCCACCTGGGCCATCGGCGGGATGTGGTACAGGTACACCCGTAGTCGATCGTCGCCGACGCGCTCGACCAGCTCGGCGTAGCTCCGGAAGAGCCCGTCGTCGCTCACCCCCTTGTAGTAGAAGGGCGGCAGCATGACGACGCGGTTGACCCCGTTGTCGAGCGCGTGGCGGGTGAGCTCGACGGTCTCGGGAATGGCGGTGACGCCGGTGCCCGGCAGCAGCTGCTCCGGCGCCACGCCACCCCTCAGCATCGCCTCGAGCAGGCCCATGCGCTCGCCGACCGAGAGCGAGTTGGCCTCGCCGGTCGTGCCGAGCAGCGCGATGCCGTGGCAGCCGTCGGCAAGCAATGCGCGCGCGTGGTCGGCGGCGAGCCCGTGGTCGGGCGAAAGGTCGGCGTTGAACGGGGTGACGGCGGCGCAGAAGACGCCGCTGACGGCGAGGCTCATGTTCC
>DATIUR010000332.1:0-5054 GCA_035466675.1 Anaeromyxobacteraceae bacterium
CGCCCGAGCCGGGCACGGGCAGGGGCGAGGCGCCCGAGCCGGGCGGCGCCGCCCGGGAAGCCGGGCCGGAGCGGGCCGGGGCCAGGTTCCGGCGCCCGCCGACCTGGAAGCGGGCGCTGGCCTGGCTCGCCGACGCCGTCCCGCTGGTGGCGCTCGGCGTCGTCCTGGGCTCGCTCCTCTTCGCCGACGCGCCGCCTCCCGACCAGGGGATCCTGGGCCTGCTCGACTTCGTGGCACGGGAGGGCGCCATCGTGGTCCCCCTGGCCGCCTTCCTGACGCTCGCCGCGCTCGTGTACTTCACGCTGGGGCACGCGCTCATGGGCGCGACGGTGGGGAAGGCGCTGCTCGGCCTGCGGCTGGTGGGGCCGGACGGCGAGCGGCCCACCCTGGCCCGCAGCGTGGGGCGATCGGCCGCGGCCCTCCTCTCCCTGGCCCTGTTCGGGCTCGGGAGCCTCCTGGCGCTCTTCACGCGAAGCGGACGCGCCCTCCACGACTACGTCGCCGGAACCTGGGTGGTGGAGCGTCCTTGACCCCTCGCGGGGGCGGCCCTAGAACCGATCCGTGCCGAGGGACCTCGCCGAGCTGCTGGTGGAGGAGGGCGCGGTCTCCGCGGAGGACGCGGCGCGCGCCCTGCAGCGCCAGCGCGACGAGGGCGGGACGCTCGACACGGCGCTCCTGGAGCTGGGCCTCCTCGGCGAGGAGCAGCTCCTCGACGCGCTCGCCCGCGCCTCCGATCTGCCGGCGGCGCCCCCCGAGGCCTACGCCGCGGCCGACTCGCGGGCCCGCCGCGTCTTCCCGGCCAAGGTGGCCGAGCGGCACGGGCTCGCCCCGGTGGCCCTCGACGGGCGCGAGCTCAGGCTGGTGGCCACCTGTCCGGTGGACCTGGGGCTGCTCGACGAGATCAGCTTCATGCTCTCGCTGCACCTCACCGCGCAGGTGGGGCCGGAGTTCCGCGTCCGCGAGCTCATCCACCGGCTCTACGGGGTCGATCTCGCTTCGCGCCTTTCCGCCGTCGGCGATGCGCTCCGTGCGCCCGCCGAGGCGCCGTCGGAGGCCGACGGGGCGTGGGAGGAGGGAGAACCCGGCGAAGCCGCGGGGGCCGGCCCGCCCGCCGGGGAGGCCCCCGCCGCGGGGGCGGAGGGCACCGACCAGCCGCCGGAGGGGGGCGAGCCGCCCGAGCCGCTCGCCGCGGCGCTGGCGCAGGCGGTCGAGGCGGCGGAGGTGCCGCTCCTGGACGAGGCCGACGCCGGCGGAGCCGGCGCCGCCCCGACGCCGGATCGCTCCGCGCCGCCGCGCTGGACCCTCGACGAGGCCCGGGCCGCCCTGGCGGCGGCGACGGGCCGCGACGAGGTGGTCCTGGTCGCGCTCCGCTACGCCCGCGACTTCTTCGAGCACGCCGCGGTCTTCGCCTCGACCCGCGACGCCATCGCCGGCCACGACGCCCTCGGCCTGGAGGAGGACGCCCGCGACCGGTGCCGCGCCACCGCGCTCTACGCGAGCGATCCGGGAATCCTGAGGACGGTGGTCGAGACGCGGAGCACCTACCTCGGTCCGGTCGCCCGCGACGCCCCGGGCACCGAGGCGGTGCTCGACGGCATGGGCCGCGGAACGCCCCGGACCGCGCTGGTCTACCCGGTGATGCTGCGGGACCGCCCGGTCTGCCTGGTCTACGCGGACAACGGCGAGGCGCCGGTCTCGCCCCGCCGCCTGGGCGACCTGCTCGTCTTCCTGGCCGGCCTCGGGCCCGCCTTCGAGCGCATCCTGCGGGAGCGGAGGGCCCGCCGCGCCCCGGCGGAGAGGGCTCCTGCGGAGCCGCCCCCGTCCCCGCCCGTCCCGGAGCCCGGCCCGGCGCTTCGCCCGCCGCCGCCGGCCCCGCCGGAGGAACCCGTCGTCGAGATGCGGGCCGGCGGAGAGACCGCCGCGGCGCCGCGCGCCGCCGCGCGGCCGGTCGCGGACGCCGGGGCGGAGATCGAGTTCGACGTCGCCGAGGAGGCGGGCGCCGCGCGGAAGGGAGCCCCGGCCAGGGCGGAGCCGGCCGCCCCGCGACCGGAGGCCGGCGCCGCCGCCCAGGTGGAGGCGCTCGTCGCGACCCGGGCCGCCTCGAAGGAGCGCGCCTCGCTCGTGGCCCGGCTCGTCGCCCGCGGGGCGGAGGCCGTCGGGCCGCTCGTCGACCGGCTGCCCGGTCCCCTGGACGTGGGTCCGGACGCGCTCGACACGAGCCCGGCCGAGGAGCAGGGTCCCCTGCTCGCCGCCCTGGTCGCGCTCGGCGGGCAGGCGGCCCGCCCGGTGGCGGCCCTGCTCTCCGACCCCGATCCCGCCCGGCGCCGCGCGGCCGCGACCATCCTGGCGCGGGTGGCCGAGCCGTCGTCCTACGCCGCCCTGGCCGAGCGGGTGTTCGACGCCGACTCCTCGGTCCGCCGGGCGGCCCGCACCGCGCTGGCGGCCCACCGGCGCGATCCGAAGATGCGTCCCATCCCCGAGAAGCTCCGCCGCGCCCTGCTCTCCGGGCTGGGCGATCGCCCGGCGCAGGCGGCCCGCGCGCTGGGTGGGCTGCGCGACGTGGAGTCGATCCCCTCGCTCATCCAGGTCCTCGAGACGAGCGACGCGGCCGGGGCCGAGGCGGCCGCCACCGCCCTGACCCACGTCACCCTGCAGCGCCTCGGCACCAGCCCGCAGAAGTGGCTGTCCTGGTGGAAGGAGAACCGCGGTCGCGGTCGGGCCGACTGGCTCTTCTCGGGCCTCGCCAGCGAGGACCGCGAGGTGCGGGTGGCGGCCGCGGAGGAGCTGGGCGAGGGCGGGGCGCCCCCGGTCGCCTACTCGCCCGACATGCCGGCCGGCGAGCGCGAGAAGGCGGCCCGCGCCTGGGCGAGCTGGTGGGCGCGCTCGGGGAAGGTGCTGTAGGATGCCCGCGCGGCCGGGGCCGCGCCGAGGAAGACGCCCATGCCGGAGACGACCGATCCCGATCCGCGCCGGGCCCTCCTCGACCGGCTCAACGCCGAGGCCGAGAAGGGCGGCGGCGACGACCGCATCGCCCGGCAGCACCGGGCCGGCAAGCTCACCGCCCGCGAGCGGATCGAGGCGTTCCTCGACCCGGGGAGCTTCGTCGAGCTGGACAAGTTCAAGACCCACCGAGGCTCCGACTTCGGCATGGCGGAGCAGCGCGTCCCGGGCGACGGCGTGGTGACCGGCCACGGCCTGGTGGAGGGCCGGCAGGTCTTCGTCTTCGCGCAGGACTTCACCGTCTTCGGCGGGTCGCTCTCGGGCGCGTTCGCCGAGAAGATCGTCAAGGTGATGGACCTGGCCCTGGAGGTCGGCAGCCCGGTGGTGGGCCTGTACGACTCGGGCGGGGCGCGCATCCAGGAGGGCGTGGTCGCCCTGGCCGGCTACGCCGAGATCTTCCTCCGCAACACGCTCGCCTCCGGCGTGGTCCCGCAGATCTCCGTCATCCTCGGACCGTGCGCCGGGAGCGCCGTCTACGGCCCGGCCGTGACCGACTTCGTCTTCATGGTGAAGGGCACCTCCCACCTGTTCATCAGCGGGCCGGAGGCAGTCCGGTCGGCGCGGCAGCAGGAGACCACGCTCGAGGACCTGGGAGGCGCCCGCACGCACGCGGTCCGGTCGGGCGTGGCGCACTTCGCCCACGACGACGAGGAGTCGGTCCTGAAGGCGGTCCGGGAGCTGCTCTCCTTCCTGCCGCCCAACGCCGTCGACGATCCGCCGGTCCAGCCCTGCTCGGACGATCCGGGGCGGCGCGATCCGGCGCTCCGGACCATCGTCCCGGAGGCGCTCACCCGGCCGTACGACATGAAGGAGGTGGTCCGCGCCGTGGCGGACGACCGCCACTTCTTCGAGGTGGCCGAGCACTTCGCGCAGAACGTCCTGGTGGGGTTCGCGCGCCTGAACGGCAGGCCGGTGGGGGTGGTGGCCAACCAGCCGGCGGTGCTGGCCGGCGCGCTCGACGTCGACGCGTGCGTGAAGGCGGCCCGGTTCGTCCGGTTCTGCGACGCCTTCAACGTGCCGCTCCTCACCCTGGTGGACGTACCCGGGTTCCTGCCCGGCACGGACCAGGAATGGGGCGGCCTGGCCCGGCACGGCGCGAAGCTGCTCTACGCCTTCGCCGAGGCGACCGTGCCCAAGGTCACGGTGGTGACGCGGCGGGCCTACGGCGGGGCCTACGCCCTGATGGCCTCGAAGCACCTGCGGGGCGACGTGAGCCTGGCCTGGCCCACCGCCGAGATCGCCGTGACCTCTCCGGAGGGGGCCGTGGAGGTCGTCTTCCGCAGGGAGCTCACCGGCGCGGCGGACCCGGTGGCCGAGCGGGCCCGCCTGATCGAGGAGTACCGCGAGCGGTACGCCAACCCCTACCGCGCCGCGGAGCTCGGCTACGTGGACGAGGTGATCCGGCCGGAGGAGACCCGGCCCCGGGTGATCCGCGCCTTCGAGATGCTGCGGACGAAGCGGCAGGAGAACCCGCCGCGGAGACACGGGAACATCCCGCTCTGATCCTCGAGGCTCTCGCGGGCCTTCCCGGGCGCCGGCTGCGGGCGTAAGCTTGGTTCATGGTGCGTCCGTCGCGAAACCCACCCGCTCTCGTCGAGCGGATCCCGACCCTGTTCAAGGCGGGAGACCACGTGCTCGCCATCGCGCTGGCGGAGGACTGGCGGTGGACCGTGAGCGTCGACGACGGTCCCCTGCCGGCCAGGTTCATGACCCAGGCCGAGGCCTGGGAGGCCGGCGTCCGCGAGGCGGGACGCCTGGACCGGCTGAGCCAGCGCTGATGCGCCGGGGGGCTCCGACCGGCCCCGCCTGCGCGACCGCGCCACGAGGGGGTCGATGGACAAGAAGCGCCTCCCGCGCCTCGCCGACACCGGGCGCCGCTACGTCGAGGACACGGTCCGCGCGCGCCTGTCCGGCCCGGGGATCGAGCGCTACCCGCCGCGCCGCCGGAGGGCGGCCGCCCTGCTGCTCGCGGCGGCCGGGCTGCTCGCGCTGCTCGCCGCCTTCTTCTGGATGGCGCGCGGCTCCTGACCGCCGCCCGGATGTTCGAAGGCCCG
>DATIUR010000333.1:0-1683 GCA_035466675.1 Anaeromyxobacteraceae bacterium
GGCCCGTCTCGAAGCCGCGCCACGACACGCGCGACGCGGCCGAGGTCCTGGCGGCGCTGGGCCGCGGCGTGGGCGGCCCTCCCGGCAAGGTGTTCCCCTGGCCCACCTGCGCCGACGCGCTCCGCCAGTCGGGGCGCGGGATCCACCGCTCCGGCCGGGGCGCGCTCTTCGACGTCCCCGAGGCCGAGGCGTGGATCGTCACCATGGAGACGAACGGGTGGCGCGCGTCGAGCTTCGGGAGCTTCGACGAGTTCTGGGAGGGGCTGAAGGCGCGCGGCGGCTGGTGGGACCCCGTCTACGACTTCGGCGAGCGGGGCCGGGTGGTCCGCACCGCCAGCCGGAAGCTCGAGTTCGCGCCGCTCGCGCGGACGCTCGCGCCGGGTGGGCCGCGCGACAAGGAGGTCGTCGGCGCGGTTCCGGTCGGGACCGGGGCCCGGCCGCTGCGGCTCCACCTCTATCCGCTCCTCGCGGCGTTCGGCGACAGCCAGGGGCCGATCCCGTGGGTGCAGGACGTGCTCGGGCACGAGCTGGGCCAGAGCTGGGGCGGGTGGGTGGAGCTCAGCCCCGCCGACGCCCGCGCGCTCGGCGTCGAGGACGGCTCGCGCGTCGTGATCGAGTCGGTGGCGGGCTCCCTGGAGGCGCGGGCGAAGGTCTGGGCGGGGGTGTTCCCCGGGGTGGCGGCCATGCCGGTCGGGCCGGGCGGGGCGCCCGGCCGGGCGTGCCGCCGCGCGCTCTCGGCCGGGGTGGGCGCGCTCGCCGGGCCCCGCACCGCCGGTGGGCGGTCCGTGGACGGCGACGTGTGGGTCCGCGTCCGCAGGGCATGAGGCGCCGCCATGATCGACACGAACGGCCGCAAGGGCAGCCCGCGCTGGGGCATGGCGATCGACCTCGACCGCTGCACCGCCTGCCAGGCGTGTGTCACCGCCTGTCAGGTCGAGAACAACGTCCCGCCGCCCACCGCGGAGGCGGCGGCGCAGGGGAGGTCCATCCGCTGGATGGACCTCGTGCCCCAGGTCGAGGGTGAGTACCCGCGGGTGAAGGCGCGGCTGCTGCCCCGCCCGTGCATGCAGTGCGACCACCCGCCGTGCATCAAGGTCTGCCCGGTGGGCGCCACGACGAGGGGCGAGGACGGGATCGTGATCCAGGTGCACGCGCGGTGCATCGGATGCCGCTACTGCACCAACGCCTGCCCCTACACGCTCCGCTACTTCAACTGGTACGAGGCGTCCTGGCCGGAGGAGCTGGGCCTCGCGCTCAACCCGGACGTCTCCCTGCGTCCGAAGGGCGTGGTGGAGAAGTGCACCTTCTGCCACCACCGGCTGCAGAAGGCCCGGGATCGCGCGCGCGCCGAAGGCCGGGAGCTCGAGCCGGGGGAGTACGTCCCGGCGTGTGCGGAGGCGTGCCCGACCCGCGCCATCGTCTTCGGCGATCTCGACGAGCCGCTCGGCGAGGTGGCGCGCCTGGCGCGCTCGCCGCGGACGTTCCGGCTCCTCGAGGACCTGGGCACGGAGCCCAAGGTGTTCTACCTGCGGGAGGGCGAGACATGAGCCTGCGCGCCGCCGAAGAGCTGCTCGACACGTCCGCCGGCGCCGAGCCCGCGGCCCGACCCCCGGGCGCCGAGGCGGGGGCCTCGCCCGAGCCCGAGGACGAGGCGCTCCTCAGGCCGGTGCTCCACACCACCTG
>DATIUR010000334.1:0-12859 GCA_035466675.1 Anaeromyxobacteraceae bacterium
CTCACCCGAAGAACCGCGCCAGCGCCCCGGCCACCTCCGCGCCGCGGGCGCCCCCGAGCGCCGCGCCCACCCGCTCCGCGATGCGGGCCGCGACGTCGGGCCAGTGCTCGAAGAAGCGGGCCGCCTGCTCCGGGTCCTCCGCCTGCCACCGCTCGAACGTCGCGGCGAGCTCGCGGTAGGCCTCGTCCGCGAGGAGGAGCCGCTCCGGGGGCGCGAGGCCCGCCTCCCGGCCCGGCCCGTCCCCGATGCGCGCGGCCAGCACCCGCGCCTCCACGAAGGCGAGCGCGGCCGCCTCGCCGGCGCGGTACCAGGGGTCGCCGCGCCCGAGGCGGGCGAGGTGGATGGCGGCGGCCTCCGCCGTCGCCGGCACCGCGTCGCCCCCGAGCTCGCGCACGGCGGCCTCGCGCACGGCGGCCTCGCCGGCGCCGGGCCCGAGATCGAGCAGGAAGAGGCGCCCGGAGGCGTCGGCCCGGGCCGCCAGGACGCCGGGGATGCGGTCGAGCCGCGCCAGCACGGGCGCGAGGCGGGTCCCTCAGCCGAGGCCCTGGACGGGGCCTCAGCCGAAGCGGGGCGAGCGGAGGAGAAGCGTTGGCACGAGTCACCCGCGCTCGAGCTCGTCGGCGTCGAGCGCGTCCTGCGGCCGCCCGGTCGCCCGCTTGTTCTGGACGAGGTGCCGCCTGGAGAGCACCGGAACCTCGAGATCCCCGTAGCGCGTGGGGAGGCGCTCCGGCCACGCCTCCGCGAACCGCACGCCGTCGATGGCCGTCAGGACGTCGATCCGGTTCGGCGGGATCCCGATCTGGAACACGATCCCCTCCGTGGCCAGGTCCGCGGCGGAGAGGTCCGCCAGCGGCGCGCCGAAGCGGCGGAGCGCGTCGTGCGCGCGCGTCGCGTTGAAGGGTGTGGGGTTCACCCAGACGTCCAGGTCCTTCGTGAAGCGCGGAAGGCCGTGCACGGCCAGCGCGTACCCTCCGACGAGCAGGTACTCAGCGCCCGCGGCGTTCAACTCGGCAAACAGATCTCTGAAGTCGCGGTTCACCGGCATCGGAACCCTGCCAGGCCAGGTACTCGAGGACGAGCTCCCACACCGCCTCGAGTCGTTCGGAGGGCGTCGTCCGCGCCCAGAACGCCCGGTCGAAGGAGCCGTCGTCCTCGTGGAGGAGGACCTTCCTGCCCGTCCCGGCTTCCCGGCGCCGCCGCGCGTCCATGCCTCACTCTACTCCATGGGGCGGTGGCCTGCCGTCACTGCAGCGTCCGCGCCCCCAGGTAGCCGAGCTTCTCCCCGCCGCCGAGCCGGTAGGTCTGCCTGAGCTCGCGCAGGAGCCCCTCGATGTCCGCCTCGCCCACGAAGCGCCCCTCCAGCCAGCGGGCGTACCCGCCCCCGAGCCGGTTCGCCTCGCGATAGCGCGCGCGCTCCTCCTCGCCGAGGTGCGCGTGGTAGCGGACCCGCTCGAAGAGCCGGCCGCGCAGCGCCGCGCTGGTCCGGCGGAGCCCGCGCCGCCAGAGGTGGAGCAGGAGGAGGGCGAACTTGTCCACCTCGGCCTGCACCTCGAGCTCCAGCAGCGACACCGGGCGACCCGCCCCGGCGCGGACGGCCAGGTAGACGAAGTGCGAGATCCCCTCGGCGGCGGCGGCCAGCGGCCCGAGCGCCCCGCGCGCGACCAGGCGCGGCCGGGGATCGTGGGGATCGGCCCGGGCCGCGGCGTCCATCACGGCGTCGTCGAGGTAGAGCCCCAGGGCCAGGCCGCCCTCCTCCTCCAGCACGTACAGCTCCTCCGGCGCGCGCGGCGTGCGCCCGGCGGCGCGCGCCGTCTCCCGCCCCACCAGGAACTCGTGCACGCGCGGCGCCTCGACGCCGTAGATGGCTTCGATCTCCGACTGCAGGAAGGCGAGCGTGCGCCGCGCCGCGGCGGTCAATGCCTGAACCCCTTCGGCGGCGCGCCGGGCCCGGAGAAGAGCGCCACGCCGCGCTCGGCCAGCAGCCGCGCCACCCGCTCCGAGCGGGTGAGCAGGAACCGCTCGTACAGGCGAAGGAGGCCCCGGTTCGACCGGAGCTGGGACATCTCCGCGATCTCGGCGAAGAGGTCCACGAACAGGGGGAAGCGCTCGGAGAGCTCGCCGTAGAGCGACTCGAGCCCCCCTCGCTCGCTGTCGCGGAGCGCCCCGTAGGCGCGCCCGCCCATGGCGATGTAGTAGTCGACGTCCACCGGGGAGCGCGCCAGCGAGTCGCCGAAGAACCCGGAGACGAAGAGGGCGGTGTCTCCCAGGCGCCGGAGCCCCCGGGCGCGGGCGCGGCGGTCGGCGGAGAGCGCGCGGAGCAGGATCATCGCGAGCGGCTCCGCCTGGACGGTGCCCTCGACCTCCTCGACGAAGAGCCGCTCCGACTCGAGGACGCCGGCGAGGAGGTTCACGAGGTAGAACTCGGTCGCCTCCTGGATCCGGATCCGGCGGTAGGAGAGGGTCTCCGCGACCATCTCCCGGAACCACTCCTGGGCGCTCTTCCCGACGAGGATGTCCTGGCTCACGTCGCTCGGCCCTCCGATGGCGGCCTCCGGCGCCCTCTCCCCTCCCCCAGGGGCCGCCGACACCCCAACGGTACCCGCGGCCCGGGATGCTACGCAAACCTACCGTGCCCACAGGGGATTCTCCGCCTGGCAGCCGGCGGATCGGTCTGCCAGGCGGGCGTCGGCACTCCCCAGGATCGACTGCCAGGACGACCCATGAAAGGACAGTGACATCAACGCGATGGGATCTCTTCCGCTTCGCTTGACAGCCCGCCCTCGGTGATTACGATCCGCGCGCCTCTGGCAGTCGGCACCGTGGACTGCCAGGGCCCATTGGAACCCCGGCGGGCCCGGACCCGGGCGCGCCCAAAACCGCAGGAGGCGTGAACATGACCAAGATCCGTCCGCTGCAGGACCGCATCATCGTGAAGCGGGTGCAGGAGGAGGAGAAGACGAAGGGCGGCATCATCATCCCCGACACGGCCAAGGAGAAGCCGATCGAGGGGAAGGTGCTCGCGGCCGGGAACGGCAAGGTGCTCGAGGACGGGAAGGTCCGTCCGCTCGACGTGAAGGCGGGCGACCGGGTCCTGTTCTCCAAGTACGCCGGCACCGAGATCAAGATCGACGGCGAGGAGCACCTCATCATGCGCGAGGAGGACATCCTCGGCGTGATCGAGGGCTAGCGCCCCGAACCCTCTCCACACCAGGAGCCCAAGACATGTCTGCCAAGGAAATCATCTTCGACCAGCGCGCCCGGGACGCGATCCTGAAGGGCGTGAACACCCTCGCCGACGCGGTGAAGGTGACGCTCGGCCCGAAGGGCCGGAACGTGATCATCGACAAGAGCTTCGGCTCCCCGACGATCACCAAGGACGGCGTCACCGTCGCGAAGGAGATCGAGCTCGAGAACAAGTTCGAGAACATGGGGGCGCAGATGGTGAAGGAGGTCGCCTCGAAGACCTCCGACGTGGCCGGCGACGGCACCACCACCGCCACCGTGCTCGCCCAGGCCATCTACCGCGAGGGCGCCAAGCTCGTCGCGGCCGGCCACAACCCGATGGACCTGAAGCGCGGCATCGACAAGGCGGTCGAGGCCGTGGTGGCCGAGCTGAAGACGCTCTCCAAGCCCACCAAGGACCACAAGGAGATCGCCCAGGTCGGGACCATCTCGGCCAACGGCGACACCACCATCGGCACCATCATCGCCGAGGCGATGGAGAAGGTCGGCAAGGAGGGCGTCATCACGGTCGAGGAGGCCAAGGGCCTCGAGACCACCCTCGACATCGTCGAGGGCATGCAGTTCGACCGCGGCTACCTCTCGCCCTACTTCGTGACCGACGCCGAGCGGATGGAGGCGGTCCTCGAGGATCCCTACATCCTCATCCACGAGAAGAAGATCTCGAACATGAAGGATCTGCTCCCGCTGCTCGAGCAGATCGCCCGTTCGGGCAAGCCGCTCCTCATCGTGGCCGAGGAGGTCGAGGGCGAGGCGCTCGCCACCCTGGTGGTGAACAAGCTGCGCGGCACGCTGCACGTCTGCGGCGTCAAGGCCCCGGGCTTCGGCGACCGTCGCAAGGCCATGCTGGAGGACATCGCCATCCTCACCGGCGGCCGGATGATCGCCGAGGAGCTCGGCCTCAAGCTCGAGCAGGTCACCCTCAAGGACCTGGGCCGCGCCAAGCGCATCACCGTGGACAAGGACAACACCACCATCGTGGACGGCGCCGGCAAGAAGGAGGACATCGAGGCCCGGGTCAAGACCATCCGCGCCCAGATCGAGGAGACCACCAGCGACTACGACCGCGAGAAGCTTCAGGAGCGGCTCGCCAAGCTGGTGGGCGGCGTGGCGGTCATCAACGTGGGCGCGGCCACCGAGACCGAGATGAAGGAGAAGAAGGCCCGCGTGGAGGACGCGCTGCACGCGACCCGCGCGGCCGTCGAGGAGGGCATCGTCCCGGGCGGCGGCGTCGCCTACCTGCGCGCGATCAAGTCGGTCGAGGCCGTCAAGGTGGCCGAGGGCGAGAGGTTCGGCCTCGACATCGTCCGGCGCGCGCTCGAGGAGCCGCTCCGCCAGATCGCCGCCAACGGCGGCTACGAGGCCTCCATCGTGGTGAACAAGGTGAAGGAGGCCCAGGAGGCCGCCTTCGGCTTCAACGCCGCCACGGGCGAGTACGAGGACCTGGTCAAGGCCGGCGTCATCGACCCGACCAAGGTGAGCCGCTTCGCGCTCCAGAACGCGTCGTCGGTCGCCTCCCTCATGCTCACCACCATGGCCATGGTCGCCGAGAGGCCCAAGGAGGAGAAGGAGATGGGCGGGGCCGCCGGCGCCGGCGGGATGGGCGGCATGGGCGGGATGATGTAGCCCGTCCGCCTCGCTCGAGGACCCGAGGGGCCGCCGGGAGACCGGCGGCCCCTTCTCGTTCCGGGCCGCCGGATCAGGGCCGGGGCGGCGCCGGGAGCCCGGGGAAGAGCGCCCCGGCCGCGGCGCCGAGGATCCCGACCACGTCCTCGGTCCAGGCGAGGACCGGCAGCGCCAGGAGGAGCCCCGCCGCCACGGCCCAGGCGTGCGCGTGCGGAAGGCGGGTCTGCGTGGCGAAGAGCGTGTAGGCGCCGAAGAGGAGCAGGGTCAAGGTCCCGCCCACCAGGAGCGCGGCCGGCCAGGAGAGGCCCAGGAGCCGGAGAGCGACGGCGATGGCCACGAGCCCTGCGGCGTTGAGCAGATCGCGCCCGCTCCCTGCCCACCAGGCGCGATGCTCGTCGCGGCGGAGCCGGAGGCCCACCTCCTGGAGGAGCATGAAGGCGACCACCGCGGCCAGGTAGACGGCCCCCGCCAAGAGGCGCGACGTCCCCTCCCTCGGCTCGATCCCCCACGGCACCGCCAGTAGCTCCCTTCGCCCCTCTGCCGGGGGCGTGAGGCACCTCTAGCGCAGCCCGCGGCCGGCGGGGCGCCCACGACCCAAAGGGCACGCCGGGCGGGCGGCCGGGCGCGGGCGGCCCGCGTGCGCCCGCATGGCGGTCTCCGCCGTCAGGGCAGGCCGCGCCGCGCGTTCCCCTCGCCCGGGACCGGCGTGCGGCGGCCCGGCTGGAGGCGGATCGTGTCGATGGGCGGGCCGACCTCCAGGCTCGCGCGGCGCGCCGGCTGGCGCGGGCGCCCCCGCCGCGCGGCGCCGCCCCCGGCGGTGGCCCAGAGGGTGGCGCCGGCCACCACGACCACGAACACGATCAGCGCCCAGGTGCTCATGCTCCCCCGTCTCGCTAGCAGAGAGACCGCACAGGCGCCGTCCCGTGACACCCCGACCCGCCGCACCCCCGGAAGGACTGGAGATCCCCGCGGGCCGGGGCGGCGAGCGCCCAGCCGCGGCGCGTCACCGGCCGGCCGGCGCGCCGTCGGACGGCAGATCGACGGCGACGTTGCGGCAGAACGTCTCGCGCACGAAGAACGCCGCGGCGAGGCCCGCGAGCGCGAAGGCGGCGAGCACCGAGAGGGCGAGGCGGTACTCCGGGATGCCGGGCGAGGTTCCCGCGGCGACGCCCCGCTCGAGGAGCCAGCCGACGAGCGGCTGCATGACCGTCGGGCCCAGGAAGACCCCCGTGTTCACGATGCTCATGGCCATGCCGGAGAGCGCCGGCGGGTTCACCTCCTTCGCGCTCGCCCAGCTGAGCGTGAAGGAGGTGGCGGTCGCGCCGATCGCGGCGAAGAGCGCGAGGCCGGCGACACGGGTCGAGGGAAAGGCGAGGAGCAGCACGGCCCAGCACAGGACGTTCCCCGCGCCCAGCGCCACGAGCAGCGGGCGCCGGCGGCCGAGGCGATCCGAGAGGGCCCCCGCCACGAGCGAGGAGAGGGCGAAGGCCAGGAGCATGGTGGTGGTGTGGGTCGTGGCGAGCGCGCGCGACATGCCCCGCGCGTCGGTCAGGTACGGCACCGACCACAGGCCGGCGAAGGCGAGGTAGCTTCCCCCCAGGCCGAGGTTCACGAAGAAGCCGGGCCAGGTGGCCCGGTTCCGCGCCACCCGGCGGAGGTCCTCCACCCACGGGTCCCGGCGCGGCGGGTGCGAGGCCTCCCCGTCCAGCTCGCGGAGCGAGGGCAGCCCGGCCTCGCCGGGATGATCGCGCACCAGGATCCAGGTGAGGGCGCCGAGCACGACCGAGACGAGCCCGAGCGCGGCGAAGACCCCTCGCCACGACGTGACGGAGACGGCCCAGGCGAGCGGCGCGGCCGACAGCACCGCGCCCACGTTCCCGAGGAACATGGTGAGCCCGGAGAGCGTGGCGAACTCGCGCTCGCGGAACCACGCGGCCACGAGCTTGAGGAGCGCGACGAACGTCACCGACACCCCCAGGCCGACCAGGGCCCGGCCCACCGACGCGACGCCCAGCCTTCCGGCCAGGCCGAAGGCCACCGACCCGAGCCCGGCCACGAGGCCGCCCACTGCGACGATCCGCCGCGGGCCGAGCGTGTCCACCAGGACGCCGGTCGGCACCTGCATCACCGTGTAGACCGAGAAGTAGGTGGCGGCGAGCGCGCCCAGCTCCGCGCCGCTCGCGCCGAAGGCGGAGCGGAGCTCGCCGGCGATGGCGGCCGGCGCGATGCGGTGGAAGAAGGAGAGGACGTAGGCGGCGGACACCAGGGCGAATGCGGTCCAGCGCAGGCGGCGCATTCGCGCGAGGACGGCTTCGGGTGCTCTGGCCGCGTGCATGCCGGCGGGTCCGGGAGGTGCGGCATCCTACACCTTCCCCCGCCTCGCCCGCGGCACCTGGACCGCGATCGCGTGACACGCACGCTCGGCGCAGGCGCATTGACACCTACAGCCGCTCATCCTCTAGCATTTTTGACAAGGCAAGCCGCTCGCTCACAATCGAGCCGGCGTGAGGGGGGCGAGGCGCGACGGGGATCGCGCGGCGCCTGCGGCAGGGCAGGGAACCGAGCATGACCCGGACGTCACGACGGCTGATCGCGATCGGCGTGGGCCTCGCCCTCGTCCCTGCCTGCAAGGAGCCGAGGGTGGGTCCGTCCTCGGCGGCGGCCACTTCCGTGAGCGCGCGGATCGTCCTCGACTCGGCGGGCGTCGACGCGAGCGACCACGTCGTGGTGGGCTTCACGCTCCAGAAGGACGGGAAGGGAGCGGACGCCGCCACGGCGGCCGCGCTCATGCCGTGGTTCACGCTCGCGGCGCTCGGGACCGACCCGGTGAGCGGGATCGGCGCCTGGCGGAGCCTGCTCCTCACCGGCGGCCAGACCCTGGCGCAGCATCCCATCGAAGGCCCGGGCACGCCGCCGGCGAACGTGCTCGTCGACGTGAAGCAGCCCGGCTTCGAGGCGAGCGGAACGCTGGCCGCGCTCGGGGCCGGCACGTTCCGGTACACCTTCGCGAACCCCCTCCCCGCCGGCCACGACCCGGGCGAGACGCTCCGCGTCGGCGTCTTCCTGTACGGCGCGCCCGGCTCCCCCGACACCACGGACACCATCGACTTCGTGCCGTCCGGCGCGACCCCGGCGCCGCGCGAGACCGTCCTCGACCTGCGGTGCAACGCCTGCCACGGATCGGTGACGGCGCACGGTGGGCACTTCCACGGCGTCCGGCTCTGCCTCACCTGCCACACCTACCAGAACGCCGACCCGGACACGGTGGACCCGGCCGCGCTCGACGGAGCGACCGGGGCGACCAACCCGAACCCGCTCGACTTCGGCCGGCTGGTCCACCGCATCCATCGCGGGAAGAACCTGCCCACGCTCTACCAGTCCTCGAGCACCGCTCCCGCCCCCGCCCTCCCCTCGCCGTCGGCGCTCCCGCTGCCCTTCTTCCCGGGCCGGAACGCGCCGGTCCTGGGCCGGAAGTACTCCGTCGTCGGATACCAGGGGCGGGAGTTCGTCTTCGGCCGGGTGGAGAACCGGTTCGACAACGGCCAGCCCGCCCTGACGGTGGCGGCCGGGGTGGTCTTCCCGCGCGATCTCCGCGACTGCGCGGCCTGTCACCAGGGCGCGGCGCACGAGACCGAGGCGGTGAACGCCATCTCCCGCCGCACCTGCGCCGGGTGCCACCCCGAGGTCTGGTTCGGGACCGACCCCATCACCGACGCGGTCCACTTCGCCCATCCCGGCGGCCCGCAGGCGGACGACACGCAGTGCGCCGGGTGCCACGTCGCCGCAACGCCTCTGCAGCCGAAGGTCTACGCCCCCATCGCCGAGATGCACGTGGTCCCGCGCCTCTCCCCGCGCTTCAACGGCCTCACCGCCGAGATCGTGAGCGTGACCAACATGAGGCCGGGCCAGAACCCGACCGTGGTCTTCACGCTCGCCGACCGCGACGGCGCCCCGAGCCCGCTCAACGCGCCCACGCCGGCCTTCGACGCGCAGAGCCCGGTCCGGCGGGCGCTGGAGTACGTGGATCTCACCTTCTCCGGGCCGGCCGAGCGCGACTTCGCGACGAGCAACACGGTCATCCCCGGTCCCTGGGGAACGCCCGTGCTCAACTCGCCATACTGGGACCTGGTCCCGCTCACCACCGCGGCCGACGCCTCCGGCCGGTTCACGCGCACCATCCCGGCCCCCATCCCCGCCGACGCCACCGGCACCTGGGCCGTCGGCCTCGAGGCCCGGCGGCGGAACTACCCCCCGAACCCGTGCCAGACGCCGCACTACGACGTCGCCACCGACAACTTCCCCTGGCCGGGGACGGGGGAGTGCCTCATCGAGACGGCCGTCAACCCGGTCGTCTACGTGGACGTGGCCGTGGGGACCTGGACGGCGGGGACGGCCTCGCCGCGCCGGACCGTCGTGTCGAACGACCGGTGCAACGCCTGCCACGGCCTGCTCGAGTTCCACGGCAGGTTGCGCAACCGGGTGGAGTATTGCCTGCTCTGTCACGTCCCCGACCGGACCGACTGGGAGAGGCGGCCCAAGGTGAACGGCAACACGAACCTGAGCGGGACCTTCGACGGCATCGAGGAGCGGAGCATCCACTTCAAGACGATGATCCACCGGATCCACACCGGTGGCCGGGTGGGCGCCGCGGCGCTCGACGTCATCCAGCCGTTCCTCGTCTACGGCTACGGCGGGGCCCCCTTCTTCTTCGACGAGGGGATCTTCCCGAACGACCTCCGGAACTGCAACCTCTGCCACGAGCCCGGCACCTACCTCATCGCCTCGGTGCCGGCCGGCGCGCCCGCCACGGTCGCGAACGAGAACGCGTGGATCCTCCACGACGGCACCGTGGCGCACGCCGCGTACGAGCCGGCCACCCCGCCCATCCAGGCCGCCTGCATGGGCTGCCACGCCACCGGCTCGACGCTCCTCCACGCCCAGCGGAACACGGTGAACGGCGTCGAACGGTGCGCCAGCTGCCACACGCGCGGTTCCACGGGGGTGGAGTCCGCGCACGGCCTCTCGCCCTGAGGAGAGAACCTGGCCCGCGACCCGCACAGGACGCCGTGCCGGCCCGCCGCCAGCGGGAGGACCCTGCTCGCCGCGGCGATCCTGCTGGCCGGCTGCGGCACGGACCTCCTGGGCACGGACCTCACGGCCGACCCGCAGGTGGGTCCGGCGGTTCCCGGGGGTGGCGGGACGGGCGCGTCCTTCTCCTCCATCGCCGTGAACGTGCTCGCCCCCCGGTGCGCCACCTCCTCCTGCCACGGCGGCAGCCCGCCCGCCTACGCGCCGGGTCTCGACGCGGACGTGGCCTGGGACGAGCTGGTGGGCCGCCCCTCGCTGCAGGCGTCGATGAACCTGGTCGAGCCCGGTTCTCCCGACCAGAGCTACCTGGTCCTGAAGCTGCGCGGCGCCGCCGGCTGGGTGGGCGGCATCCCCACGCCCATGCCCGTCGACGACACGCTGGACGAGGCCGACATCGCCGCCATCGAAGGCTGGATCGCGAATGGAGCGCCCAATGACTGATCGTCCCAGCCGCCTGCCGGCGCACGCGCCGCTCGTCGCGGCGGCGGCCCTGCTCCTGGCCGCCCCGGGCGCCGCCCTGGCCGAGACGAGCCTCCTCCTCTCGGGGTCGGCCTTCGTGGACTACTGGTACCTCGAGGACCCCGCCGTCCCCACCCGGACGGCCCGGGGGGTGACGCCCGCCACCTCGCTCAAGGTGAGCGTCGACGTCACCGACGACCTCTCCTTCTCGGCCAAGGTGTGCGCCGGCTGCCACTCGATGGAGATGGAGCAGGTCGCCCTCGACTACACCCCCAAGACCTGGTTCAACGTCCAGCTCGGCCGGCTGGCCATCCCCTTCGGCGACTTCTCGAACCGCGTCGACCCGTCCGGCCACGCCACCGTCTCGGCGCCGCTCATCTACGACATGGGCCAGATGGCCTTCGGCGAGCGCTCGGCCATGAACCTGGGCGTCCTGCCGCTCCCGTACGTGGACACCGGCGCGATGCTGTACGGGGTCCGGTGGCTCGGCCCCATCCAGCTCTGGTACGGCCTGTACGGCGTGGCCGGGCTGCGGGGCGCGACCGACGTGGACTGGATGGCCATGCGGTCGGTCTACACCGACGTGAACGGCCTCCCCGCCGTGGGAGGGCGGATCACCCTGACCGTCTCGGCGCCCCCGAAGGGCTTCTTCGGGGACTTCAGCCTGGGCGGCTCGGCCACGGCCGGCCACTACGACCGGGAGGAGCAGCTCCGGTACCTCGTCTACGGCGCCGACGTCAGCTTCCGGCTCGGGCCCGTCACCGTGCGAGGCGAGTACGCGGCGCGAAGGACCGAGCTCGACCCGGACGGCACCTACCCCTACGAGCTCATCGACGACTGGTTCGACAAGAGGGGGTTCTACGCCGAGCTGGAGCACCCGCTCACCCGCTACTTCACCGCGGTGTACCGGTACGAGGAGATGCGGCGCGTCGGGGTCCCGCTGCCGGGCTCCATCGCCGAGATGACGCCGGACGGCAAGCTCACCCGCGCCACGGCCGGGCTCGTCTTCAACCCCGTGGAGCACGTCTTCGCCAAGTTTTCCTGGGAGTACACGCAGTCGACCGACTTCGGGGACTTCCAGTCGTTCCGAGGCGGAATCGGAGGGGCCTTCTGATGAACGCGATCACGGTGACCGGGGCGGCGCTCCTGGTGATCCTGCTGGGAGCCAATCCCAAGAAGGACTGGGACCCGCGGGATGCCGGGCCGAACAGGCTCGACGTGTCCGGGTACCCACCCGAGCAGCAGAAGAACTACGACGTCTACAGCGTGAAGTGCGCGAAGTGCCACCCGCTGGCGCGCTCCATCAACGCGAGGTTCACGGCCATCGAGTGGAAGCGTTACATGAAGCGGATGATCCGGCGCCCCAACTCCGGGATCAACGAGGAGCAGGCGGCGGCCATCTACGACTTCCTCAAGTTCCGGTCCACGAACGAGGAGATGTAGCCGTCCCCGGCCATGGCGCCCTCCCCGCGCAGCCGCACCTCGCTCCGCCTCCGCATCCTGCTCGCCACGCTGGCGCTGCTGGCGGTGGCCCTCGGCGTGGCCGCGTTCGCCTTCGAGCGGGTGGCCCGCTCGGTCATCCTGGAGGCGGTGCACTCGCACCTGGGCGCCCGCGCGAACGAGGTGCAGGAGGCGGTGGAGCGGTTCCAGCGCGAGCGGGCCCTGACCGTGCGGGGCTGGTCCGAGGCCGAGGCGATGCAGCTCACCCTCGACTCGGGCGACCCCAAGTTCGCCGAGGACTACCTGAAGCGGACCATCCAGGACCAGCAGGGCGCCATCACCGCCGCGGCGCTGCTCACCATCGACGGGGAGATCGTGGTGCTGGTGCGCCCGGGCGCCGAGGGCGAGCGGCGCGGCGTGGGCGTCGCGGAGCTGGCCGGGGAGACGGTCGACGCCACGGCCATCCCGCTCGCGGCGGAGGGGGACCTGGTGGGCATCTCGCTGGGACCGCTCTCGGCGCTCGTCCCCGGGTCGAACGAGGGCGAGGCCATCCTGCTCGCCGCGCCGGTGCTCGACTTCGCCTCGGACCTGGTGGCCTTCGTGGCGGCCGCCGTCCCGCCCGCGGCCCTCTCCCGCCTGCTCGACGAGGTGAACGGCGAGGCCAGCCACTACGTCCCGGTCGTCTCCGACCGGGAGGGGCGGCTGTTCCTCACCATCCCCAGGGCCGACCGAGGCTGGGTCCGCGCCGCGGCCGGCGCTCGTCCCACCGGCCCCCTCGGGACGCTCGAACGGATGGATCGCGGGGACGCGGACGCGCTCCTGGCGGTCCGCACCCACGCCCAGGAGGAGATCCCGGGCTGGGCCACCCTCATGCTGGTGGACGAGAGCGAGGTGCAGGGGCGGCTGCAGCGGCTCCGGCTCCTGCTCGCCGTCCTCTTCGGGGGCGTGCTGGCGTGCGGCGCCGTCGCCGCGGTGATCTCGGTGCGGCAGGCCTCGAAGCCGCTCG